>NZ_JCACHU010000026.1:0-10036 GCF_059504005.1 Belnapia sp.
GACGGGGCGGTTGACGAAATGCGCCCCCGGCCCCTGCCGCACGCCCTCAACGGCCATGCGATAGGCTTCCGGAACAAGCGCAGGATCGGGCGGAAAGGCGGGTTTGCCGCCGGCCGGCATGGCGACGATGCTGACGAAATCCCCGGACTCCACGGTCAGCGCTGGCGGCGTCGCCGCGGCAAGCGTGCCCCAGACCAGCATGTCGGGGGTTGCCGGGATTGCGTGCTCGGTTGGCATGGATCGCTCCTCGGTGGATAAGACGGCACGGTCGTTCTGGTCCGCGTTACAGCAGCAGGTGACGGCGGACATTCTCCGAGGTGACTGCGCCCGGCGGGATAGTATCGACCATCTTGCCCTTCTCCATGACGCAGCAGCGGTCGGCGAGCGTCAGGATCGTCTCCAGGTTCTGCTCCACGAAGACGATGGTGGTGCCGAGGTCGTCGCGGATGCTGCGCAGCACCCGGACGATGGCCTGCACCACATTCGGCTGCACGCCCTCCGACGGCTCATCGAGCAGGATCAGCTCCGGCCCGCCGATGAGCGCCCGACCGATGGCGAGCTGCTGCTGCTGCCCGCCGGACAGCGTGCCGGCCATTTGCCGCCGCCGCTCCGCCAGGATGGGGAAGTATTGGTAGACGAGGTCGGCGCGGCGCTGGCGGCGCGAGGCGCCGATCAGCTCGCCGACCAGGAGGTTCTCCTGCACCGTCATGCGCGGGAAGACGTCTCGGCCTTGGGGGATGTAGCCGATGCCACGCCGCGCCCGCGCATCGGCGGCGGCACGCGTCAGGTCCTCGCCGGCGAAGTGGATGCTGCCTGCGGTCGCCCGCACCAGGCCGATCAGGCAGCGCATCGTCGTGGTCTTGCCGACACCGTTGCGCCCGACCAGCGCCACGATCTCGCCGCGTCCTACCGAGAGGTCCACACCCTGCAGCACCTGTGTCCCGCCGTAGCCGGCGCGCAGGCCGGCGATGTCGAGGATCGGGTCAGGCGGCATGGGGAACGCCCAGGTAGATCTCAGCCACGCGCGGATCGGCCACGATTTCCTCTACCGTACCTCGCGCGAAGACCTGGCCGAGATGCAGCACGGTGACGCGCGTGGCGATCTGCTTGACGAAAGACATGTCGTGCTCGACGGCGAGAACCGTCATTCCGCCCGCCGCCAGGCTCTGTACCAGCTCGCCGGTGCGGAAGGTCTCCTCCGGCGAGAGGCCCGCGGTTGGCTCGTCCAGCAGCAGCAAGGTGGGCTTCAGCGCGATCGCCATGCCGATCTCCAGCCATTGCTGCTGGCCATGCGAGAGCTCTCCTGCCGGCCGGGTCCCTTCGGAGCCCAAACCCAGCATCTCGAGCAGCCGCTCCTCTTCCCGTGCCAGCTCGGCGAGCGGGACATGATGTTGCATGGCAATATGTAGATTCTGGCGAACGGGCAGGGCACGGAAGACGCTCGGCGCCTGCATCTTGATGCTCATACCGCGCTGCATGCGGGAATGCGGCGCGTCGCGCGTCACATCATGGCCGCGGAAATGGATGCGGCCCGCGCTCGGCTCGTAGCGGCCAACCACCAGCTTGAACAGGGTGCTCTTGCCGGCCCCGTTCGGGCCGATCAGGCAGTGGATCTCCCCGACCGCGACGGCGAGGTCCACCTCGCGCACGGCCATGAAACCACCGAAGCGCCGACTCACACCCCTCAGTTCAAGGAGAGTCTTCATCTCACACCTCCGCCGTGGTCGCGGGACGGGTGCTACGCCGACGCCTCATCGCCAGACGGGAGAACAGGTCGCCGATGCCAAGGACGAAGCCGCGCGGGACAAACAGCACGGTCGCCATCAGCAGCACGCCCATCAACACCAGCGCCGTCTCCTGGCTGTAGATCGTCAGGCTCTGGAAACCGAGCAGCAGCAGGAAGGTGCCAACCAAGGTCGCGGTCAGGTCCGTGCGGCCTGAGAAGGCGACCCAGATGATCGGCATCGAGGCCGCCGGCAGGCCGATGCTGGACGGCGTGATGAACTGCCCCCAGGAGGTGTAGAGCACGCCACTCAGCCCGGCGAGCGTGCTGCCCAGCACAAAGACGGCGAGCTGGTAGCGCCGCACGTCGTAGCCAAGCAGCTCCGTCCGCTCTGCGTCCTCGCGGATCGCCACCAGGACGTTGCCGAAGCGGGAGTTGGCAAGGATCCGCAGCAGCATGTAGACCACGGCGAGGCCGAGGACGAGGACGTAGTAGAATAGCGCCTCCTCCAGCACGATGCCGCCATCGGGCCCCGGAAAGGTCAACGGGTCCATGCCCTGCATGCCGTTGAAGCCGTTCAGCCGCGCCTTGCCGATCGCCCATTCGGGCCCGGCGGTCTGGCCGAGAAAATAGGCCAGGGCCAGCGTGACCGAGAGCGTGACGATGCCGAAGAAGACGCCGTTGATGCGGCCATAGATCATGAAATAGCCGAGCACCGCAGCGGCCAGGGCCGCGAGCACCAAGCCACCCGCCAGACCTGTCATGGTGCCCAGCGGCCCATTGCCAAGGTCGATGGCGATGACGCCGTAGCCATAGCCGGCAAGGCCGAAGAAGAAGGTCTGGCCAAAGGACAACATCCCGCAGAGGCCCCACATCATGCAGAGGCCGAGCGCCATGAAGATCCAGACGAAGAAGTAGCCGAAATTGCCGACATCATAAGGATCGGCGAAGAGCGGGTAGGCGAGAGCGGTGAGCAGGACAAGCCCCGCCGCGCACCAGAAGGCCGGGCCCCGGCCCATAGTCTGCGGCCCTTCGAGAAGCTTGAGCATGCGGGTCCCCCGTCAGGCCGTGCGCCGCGTCAGCCAACCGGTGAAACCGTCCGGCAGCACGCGGATGATGAGGATTACGGCCACCAGCAGGCCGATCTGGCCGATGATCTGGCCGTACCAGGCATTCAGCCCGGTGCGGATGACCGCGAGCGCGACCGCCGCCGGCGCCGTGCCCAGCAACACGCTGGAGCCGCCAACCACCACTGTGACGAAGGACTCGACGATGAAGCTCGACCCCATGGTGGGAATGAGCGACATGGTTGGCGCGTAAAGCGCGCCGCAGAACCCCGCGAGCCCGGCGCCGACACCGAAGCTGAGGGCGTAGACGCGGTTCCTCCGCACCCCGAGCGCCTGCGCCATGCCGGGATTCTGCATGACCGCGCGGGCCTGGATGCCGAAGCGCGTGCGGAGGAACAGGAACCAGACGAAGCCGAGCACGCCGATGGCAGCTGCGAACAGCACCATCCGGTAGGCTGAGAAGGTGTAGTCGCCGACACGGAAGCCCCCCAGCGGCGTGCCGATGCCGGGGAAGGTCGAGCCCACCAGCACCAGCGTGCCCTGCGTGACGACGAGGCTCAGGCCCCAAGTCACCAGCAGCGAGTCGAGCGGGCGGGTATAGAGGGGGCGGATGACCACCGCCTCGAGCACCATGCCGATCAGAAAGGCCACCGCCGTGCCACAGGCCTGGGCCAGCGGCAACGGCAGGCCGGCATGATAGGTGGCCGCCGTGACATAGACGCCGCACATCACGAACTCACCATGCGCCATGTTGATGACGCCCATCATGCCGAAGATGATGGCGAGGCCCGCCGCGGACAAAACCAGAAACGCGAAGACGTCGGCGAACTGGTAGAAGCCCGCGAAGAGGTTGCCCAGCATGGTCGCACTGTCCTCGCTTGCGGTCAGCGGCGCGGCAGGTTGTCCGGCGTGTACTGCTCGCGCGGGTTGGACTGCAGCAGGTTGCAGCCGACCTGGCTGAGCCAAAAGGGCTGGATGTCGCCGAAGTCCTTCTCGATCTTGATCTTGTTTTCGCCATCCACCGAGATCAGACGCATGCGGTGCGAACAGTGCTGGCTCTTCGGGTCGATGACGATGCGGCCCTCGGGGGCGTCGACGCCGAGGGTGCCATCCGCCATGGCGCCGCGCAGGTCAGCGAGCCTGGTGGACTTCGCCTTCTCGGCCAGCTGCTTGTACAGCATGATGGCGACCCAAGCATTGTAGCCCATATCGTTGATGTAGACCTCGTCCGGGTACTTGGCCCGCCAGCGGGCGACGAAGGCCTTCGCCTCCGGCGTGTCCAGCTCCTCGAACCAGTTGGCCGCGGCGTACATGTCCTTCATCACGCCGGGCGGGAAGCGCTTGTGCTCGAAGCCCAGCATGATCTTCACCGGGCTTGCCATGGGCAGGCGTACGCCGGCGGCATTCTTCTGCTCGTAGAACGAGGACTGTGCCGCGCCGACATCCAGCATGTACAGCCAGTCCGGCCTGGCGCGCTGGATGTTTTGGATGGTCTGGGCGAACTGCGAGACGCCGAGCGGGATGAACTCCTCCCCCACGAACTCCACCCCCAGCGGTTTCATGATGGACTTGCCCCAGGCGGAGGACAGGTGGCCGAAATTGTAGTCCGCGGCGACGGTGTAGACCCGCTTGCCGAAGCGCTCGACCATCCAGGGCAGCAGGGTGGAGAGCTGCTGCTCCGGCACGGCGCCGACGCTCAGCATGTTGGCGTCGCAGACGCCCCCCTCATACTGGTTGGTATAGATGTAGAAAGCGTTCTGCCGGCCCACGATGGGTCGCACCGCCTCGCGCGAGGCGGAGGTGATGCCGCCGATCAGCACGTCCACCTTGTCCCGCTGCAGCAGCCGGCGGGTGAATTCCTGGTAGCGCGCGTTGTCACCCTGCGGGTCGAGGTGGATGAGCTCCAGCTTGCGGCCGAGGATACCGCCCGTGGCGTTCACCTCATCCACGGCTAGCTGCGTGCCGTGCAGCTTGGGCAAGCCGATCGAGGCCAGGTCGCCCGAGATGTCCTCGAGCAGGCCGATCTTGATCGGCGGGCCGGCCGCCTGGCCGGTCCGGGGCAGCGCGGTCGCCAACGACGCCCCGGCCGTCCCCAAAAGCAGGTCCCTGCGGTTCATGCTGTCCCTCCTTGCAATACGGTGCGGGTCGTGCTCAGCCGAGTGCGGGATGCTTGCGGTGGAAATCCGTCGCGGCCTGGAAGGCGTGGCCTGCCCGACAGAGCACGGCCTCGGACAGATGCGGGCCGACAAGCTGGAAGGCGATCGGCGTGCCCACATCGGTGAAGCCGCCCGGCAGGGTGATGGTCGGGCTGCCGGTCATGTCAAAGGGGCAGGTGTAGCTGAGCAGCGCCTGCATCAGCGCCGCGTCCTCGCCGGCCGTGGCCATCTTCGCCAAAGTGGGCGAGGCGAAGCCCTGCGCGGGCGCGAGTAGCAGGTCAATTCCCTCGAACATCGCGGCGACACGGCCGCGGAAGTCGATGCGGCGCAACACGATCTCCTGGTAGCCCATGCCCGTGAGCCCGTGCCCGAGCTCGATCAGCGCCGAGAGCGAGGGACCGTACTCGGCCTTCCGGGCGGGGTAGGTCGCCTTGTGCGCCACCGCTACCTCGGCGCCGCAGAGCGGGAACCAGTCCTGGATCACCGCCCCGGTGTCTGGGAAGCGCATCGGCACCACCTCTGCGCCGAGCTGCTGCAGCGTGGCCAGCGCCGCCTGCAATACGCCTTGCGTCGCAGCGTCGGTCGCAGCGCCCATCCAAGCCTCGTCGATGCCGAGGCGCAGCCCGGCGATGCCGCCGCCCAGTTCCGCCATGTAGTCGGGCACCGGCGCCTGCAGGGTGGTCGGGTCGTCCGGGTCGGCGCCGGCGATGGCGGCCAACATGGCTGCGGCATCGGCCGCGCTGCGGGTCATCGGACCGATATGGTCGAGCGTCGCCGCCAGCTCGAAGACGCCGTAGCGGCTGACGCGCCCCCAGGTCGGCTTCACCCCGGTGAGGCCCTGCGCGGCGCAAGGGAAGCGGATCGAGCCGCCTGTGTCGGAACCGAGTGAGCCGTAGCAGAGCCCGGCCGCCGTGGCGACGCCGGAGCCGGAGGAGGAAGCGCCGGACCAGTGCTCGGCGCTCCACGGGTTCACCGGCGGCGGGATCTGCGGATGGTGGTCGACATAGGCACCCTCGGTGAGCTGCAGCTTGCCGAGGATGATGGCCCCCGCCGCCTGTAAGCGCTTCACCACGGTAGCCGTGTGCTGCGGGCGGAAGTCGCGGTGGATGGTCATGCCGGCGGCGGTCGGCACGCCGGCCATCCAGCAGAGATCCTTCACCGCGATCGGCACGCCGTGCAGCGGCCCCCTGATCTCGCCGCCGGCAATCTCGGCCTCGGCCTGCCGTGCCGCGGCGCGTGCCTCCTCGGCCATCACCAGCGCGTAGCTCTTCAGCTGGCCGTCGAGGGCGGCGATGCGCGACAGCATCGCCTCCGTCGCCTCTACAGGAGAGATCTGCTTCGCCTGGATGCGTTGCGTCAGCTCCGTCAGTTCGAGATAGGGAAGCTCGGTCTGCGTCATGGCCGTTCCTCTCAGGTGTTGCGCCAGTCGCGGCTGGCGGCGAAGGCCGATGCTAGGCGGATCAGCGTGGCCTCCTCGTACCGCCGCCCCACCAGCATCAGCCCGACCGGCAGCCCGTCCACGGTGCCGCAGGGAATGGTGAAGGCCGGGTGGCCGGAGACGTCGAAGGGGCAGGTATTGGCCTGCATGTTCAGCGCGCGGTCCACCGCCAGCGCCCGGGGCGCATCACGCGGCGGAATCTCCGTCGCAGTGAAGGGATTGGTAGGCATGACCAGTACATCAACCCCCGTCAGCGCCGCGTCGTAGGCCTGGGTCAGCGGCACGCGAAGGTTCTGCGCCTTCGAGTGGTAGCGGTTGTGGTAGTGGGTGTTCAGGTACTTGCCCAGCAGCAGCACCAGCTTCACCGTGTCCGACACATCGTCGATCCGGGTGTCGAAGCCGCGCGCGAAGGCCTCCTGCATGCCGACGGGGTAGTAGCCCGGGACATTGTGGCCGACGCCATGCCCCTTCAGCATCATCTCGGCCGCGCCTTCGAGGATGATGCCGCTCCAGATCGCCGGTGCCACGCGGTGCATGGGCACGGAGGCGCTTTCGACGTGGGCCCCGAGCTGCTCCAGCGCGCCGATCGCGCCGCGTACGCTGGCATCCACCCGCGGGTCGGTTTCCGGATGGCCGAAGCCTTCCTGCAGCACGCCGATGCGCAGCCCCGCCGCGCCAGTGCCGAGCACACCCGTATAGTCGCCAACCTGGGCCGGAATGGTCCGGTGATCCCAACCGTCATGCCCAGCGATGACCGAGAGCAGCAGCGCGACGTCCTCGACGCTGGCGCAGATCGGCCCGCAATGGTCGACAGAGTAGCTGATCGGCATGGAGCCCGTCACCGGCACCAGCCCCCAGCTCGGCTTCAGCCCATAGACGCCGCACCAACTCGATGGCGTGCGGATGGAGCCGCCCTGGTCGCCGCCGAGCGCCATCTCGACAGCGCCCTCCGCAACCAGCGCGGCGCTGCCGCCGGAGGAGCCGCCGGCACTGTGCGTAGGCTTGTGCGGGTTGCGGATGGGGCCGGTGACGCAGGTATGGCTGGCGCCGGAGAAGCAGAGATCCTCACAGGCCGCCTTGCCCGCGATGGTGCCGCCGGCTTGCAGGATGCGGGTGACGACGGTGGCGTCGACATCCGGGACGTATCCCTCCAGCAGCGCTGAGCCGTTCATCATTGGTACGCCGGCAACACAGATATTGTCCTTCACCGCGACCAGCTTGCCATGCAGTGGGCCGGGCCCGCCGGTGGCGATCTCCGTACGCCAGTACCAGCCGTTATGTTGATTCTCGGCTGCGGAAGGACGCCAGCCGGGCGTGCGAGCCGCCACCACCGGCAGCCTGGGCTCGGGCAGCTCGTCGAGAATCCGGTAAGCCTCTAGCGTGCCGGCCATGATGCCTCGGAACTCGGCGGCATCCTCGACGGACAAGTGCAGCCCTTGCTGTTCCGCCATCTGCAGAATCTGTTCGAGACTGGGCGTCCTGACAGGCATGGCGCCTCCAATACGTGCGTCGTCCTGCTCCTATCCGCGATCAAGCGCGGAGATGGGAGGGGAAATACCGAAAGTCATGCATATTGAGCGCGGCAAGGTGCTGAGCCGCGCATGTGAGACATCCTTGTCTCGCGGGCTCAAGCGAAACGCTCGCCAGCGATCTTCGAGCATTCCCTTCTGCCCTGTCAACATGGTTCCAGGCGCACCATGCTCAGCTTTTCGGCTTCCAGAATGCTGGGATGGCTTTATGCATAAGGGTTGGGAGCAATTGCCCGTCTGAAGGGCAGCCGAAGTATCCATGGAGGCCAGCAACGTGCCGGTGTCGCGTGAACGCATCCCCATCGGCCTGCTCTACTCAGGTACGGGATTCTACGGCGCGGTGGGACAGGAAATGCTGCGCGGGGCCATGCTCGGCCTCGAAGAGGTGAATGCATGGAGGGATACGGGCTTCGTTCTGGATCCGATCATGGCGGATCCGGGAGGCAGTCTGCGCGGCTATTACGAAGCCTGCGATGCGATGCTGCGCCAACATCGAGCGATGCATCTCGTCGGGTGCTACACCTCTGCCGCCCGTCGGCAAGTCTTGCCCTTGGTGGAAGCTGCGGACGCGCTCCTGTGGCATCCGGCACGCTACGAAGGCTTCGAGAGCAGCGAGAGCGTCATCTATGTCGGCGCCGCTCCCAACCAGCACGTGGTGCCGCTCGCTTGCTACATCCTGGATCACGTCGCCAGCAACGTGTACTGCGTCGGCTCGCACTATATCTGGACCTGGGAGACAACCCGTGTCCTGCGCGAGATGCTGGGCGCGACCGGCGGCCGCATGGCGGCGGAGCGCACCTTGCCGCTTGGCGAGACCAGCGTCGAGCATGTCGTGGAGGAGATCGTGCGGCTCCGACCGGGCGCGGTCTTCAACACGCTGGTCGGCCAATCAAGCTATGCCTTCTTCCGCGCTTACCATGCGGCCCGGCTGCGCAATCCGCATGCTTCGCTACCGCCCATTTTCAGCTGCAGCCTGTGCGAGCCCGAGCTGCAGATCATCGGCGCTGAAGCGGGTGCCGGGCATATAGCCTGCTCACCCTGGTTCCAGAGCCTCGATACGCCGGAGAACCAGGCTTTTCTGAGCCGCTACCGCGAGCGCTTCGGTCCCCACGCCTCGCCCTCAGTAGACGCACAGGCGAGCTATACCTGCATGCTGTTGCTTGGCCGCGCCACGAAGGCTGCCGGCAGCGCTGATGTGGCAGCGGTCCGGCGCGCGCTGTATCGCGACAGCTTCCGCGCGCCGCAGGGATCGATATGCGTCGATCCAGACAACAACCATACCTATGCCACCCCGCGCATCGCGCGCTCCAATCTTGTCGGCCAGTTCGATCTGCTGTGGGAGTCCCCAACGCTGGTCCGGCCGGACCCTTATCTCGTATGGCTTGACCAAGCACTTCCGGAACATTCCGAGGCACCGGCCCCACCACGACGGCATCTAAGGATCGTGTCGTGACAA
The DNA here is from genome assembly GCF_059504005.1 of Belnapia sp. NCBI lineage: Bacteria > Pseudomonadati > Pseudomonadota > Alphaproteobacteria > Acetobacterales > Roseomonadaceae > Belnapia > Belnapia sp. The sequence continues at coordinate 9,370 of NZ_JCACHU010000026.1, forward strand.
CACCCCGCATCCCGTCATTCCGGAACCGGCATGCCCTCGTCGTGCATCCCGACGACAATGACCGACGATTGCTCGATAGCCGCCTGCGGCGCCTCGGGCTGATTGTCCATTGTCATGAAAACATGCCGCCAGTGCCGGTCGCCTCACATGCCGACGTCATTTTTTTCGATGTCGACACAGGCGTCAACAGCCCGTTCGAAGGACTGGCAGCAAGCGTCAGGCTGATCGCCCTCGTCGGAGCCGAGACGCCAGGCAGGCTGGAATGGATGCTGGCGCAGAAGCCCGGAGCTTGGTTGATGAAGCCCATCCGGTCGAGTGGCGTCTACACGGCGCTCGCCATGGCGTTCCACCGCCTTGAGCAGCAGCACGACATCGAGCGATATATGGAGCGGCTGCGCCACCGTGCCCATCACCGTGATCCAGTCCAGGCAGCTATCGTGCAGATCATGCACCAGAACAACTGCTCGGAGCAGGAAGCCTTCAGCTCGCTGCGGAAAGCGGCGATGGACACTAGGTCGAGCTTGATTGCGCTCAGCAAGTCGATCCTTTCCGACGACGCGCCTGCACGTCGCCAAGGCACCCAACAGAAGGAGGCTTGATGACGGCACTATGATACCAACCGGCGTGGACACTGACTCTCGCGCCCACTTCCCTATAATGGAACAAT
>NZ_JCACHU010000027.1:0-10020 GCF_059504005.1 Belnapia sp.
CTATGCGCTGCTGCCAACAGCCACCAGCACGCAATAAAATTGCTTAACAGCCTCTCAGTCGGCATCCGGGCGCGCAGCATTACCAAGTTCACTCAAACCGGTGCTTGCTGACGCGACAATACCCCAGCCACGCATCTTTCCACTTTGCGCAACAGCGCTTCCCAGAATTGCGGTGTTCTACCGCGGCCTTGCGATGGCGAAGATCTGGCACATGCCCCGAAGGGCCCTGTCCCCGCAATTCAGCCGGGTCATGAGAACATCGGATGCGGTCATGAGCAGTCAGCAAAAAGTCGCCATCGTCACCGGCGGATCGCAAGGGATCGGCGCCGCCCTCGTCGAGGCCTTCCGGCGCCGAGATTACGCAGTGGCGTCAGTTGCACGCTCCGTTCCGGAGGGCATGGAGGGGGGGGTGCTTGCCCTGCGAGGCGACGTCGCCGAGCCGGAGACGGCCGAGCGCGTGATAGCGGAAACAGTGGCCCGGTTTGGGCGTATCGACACGCTTGTCAACAACGCCGGCATCTTCATCGCCAAGCCCTTTACGGAGTACTCTCGGGAAGACTTCGAGAGGAAGATTGGCACTAATCTCGGCGGCTTCTTCCACATCACGCAGCATGCGGTGCGTCAGATGCTGAGGCAAGGTTCAGGCCACGTCGTCAGCATCACGACGAGCCTGGCGGATCGGCCGACCAGTCTTGTGCCCACCGCATTGGCCAATCTCACCAAGGGAGGCATCAATTCGGCAACCAAGGCCCTGGCACTGGAATACGCAACAAGGGGTATCCGCGTGAACGCAGTCTCACCCGGCGTCATCAAGACACCGATGCACCTGCCCGAGACGCATGACTTCCTGGCCAAGCTGCATCCGATGAACCGCTTGGGCGAAATTGCTGATGTAGTGAGCGCCGTGATGTTCCTTGAAGACGCAAGCTTCGCAACGGGTGAGATACTGCACATCGACGGCGGCCAGAGCGCCGGCGCCTGACCGACCAAGGAGAGGGAGGACAGACCGCAATGCCTATCGTCACCATCCAAGTCACTCGGGAGGGGTCCGGACCCGGCCGTGACGCCGTGACCGCCGACGAGAAGGCCCGCCTCATCGCGGGCGCCAGCCAGCTGCTGCTTGAGGTGCTGAACAAGCCGCTGGACTCGACTTTCGTGGTCATCGAGGAAGTCGATCTCGACAACTGGGGCTGGGGTGGGCTTCCTGCCTTGGAATTCCGAAGGCGTCAGGCGCAACTGCAGCAGAGCTGAGGGAGGTTCGGATTCCCGACCCGCTCCATAGTGCCGCTTGGTTGGCTTGGAATAAAGATGAGTGCTATGGGGCGCAAATCAAGCGGACGGCGTCAGATGCCGACCTGCCAAGCTGCTTCCGCCCGGCTCCTGCCCTCCAGCGCAGCGGCGATCGCCAGCATCCGCGTCGCCGTCCGTGGCCTACGCTCCCGCCGCGCCAGCGCTTGCAGCCGCGTAGAGCTGGCTAGGTCGATCCGGATCTCCAGCGCGGCGCCCATGCGGCCCCTCCCTCTTGGAGCGGCAGGACCTCACGCCAGCCAGCGCCGTGGCGTCTTACCTGAAACAGTGGTTCGGCTCGCTGGTGTCAGACTTCCATTGGCTGTGATCACCCCTCGCACTCCTGTGCCTGTCTATCATTACACGTTTGAAAGTACGGTGTGCTCTCGCTGAGAGGACACCATGCTGAAACACGTCATTGTCGCACGCCATCATGGTCAGATGCAGCGGTGCTATTTTCTAGGCTACCAGGATGACGGGGAGTCTTTCGAGGCACGTTGGACCCAGGATCCCTGGAAGGCGTGCTGGATCGATGCTGCAGAAGCTGTCATCGAAGTCGAACTGCTTACCAGTCTTTGTCCTGAATACCGCCTGTGGTCATGGTCTCTGGATCTCATCGGAACATCCAATGCGGATCGCCCGGATGCATGAAAGACCCAAACCTCCATGATCACGCCTTATCCAACAACTAGTGTCTGCGATCGTTCATAAAATCCTTCATGGGCAGAACGGTATTCAATGGCTCCGAAGATTAGCGGCCCCGTCGCACCTGCTTTCGGTTCGGAATGGCCCTCGCCGCGTCGACATCGGGGCTTTTGTAGAGTGCTTCGGGGATGCAGGAGAGCCGGGAAGCATGCGCCTGCCCCGGCGCGAGGCCGTATAACTGTTGGAAGCTCATGACGAGCGGGCGCCATCTGTCCGGGTTTACCCGGTCGCAGTGCCCGTCGAGCAAAATTGCCTTCGCCAGATGTACACGTCGGATGCGAACCTCGAAAATCACCGAGCGGCCGCGAACCGCTTCGTCGTTCTCAGCAAGGTTGCCCCAGTGCTCGACTGTCGCCTCGAGGTGCACCGGGCATTCCAGCGCACGCGGCGGAGCGACCGTCTCGAATGCCACCGGCGTGAGCTCGGCCAATTCGAACTTGCGTCCTTCAAAGCGGTAGCCTCTGCCGACTTTGCCGGGTGGCGCCGGATCGGAGCCGGTGGTCAGGGCGAGGCGATCCACTGCGTCCACCTGCTCAACGGACGGCAGGTTGAGGACGCACTCGCCGGTACGCTTCAAGTTCTCCGTCGTTTTAGACGCTGTGGCCAAGCCAAGGACGCAGTGCCACCCCAGCCAGAACGCCGACGACATCGGGGCCAAGTTGAATGTGCCGTCTTCGTTTGCCGAGCTGATCAGGACAACAGGCGTGCCGAAGTACAGAATGGCCGGCTCCGCCGTTCTATGAGTTTGCGCATGCGGGAGGCTGGCTTGGCTCATCGAATCCTCGTCGCCGGTTGTGGATCGATGTAGTGGCCCTGGCCGAGACCGGGCCGCCATCCGAATCTTGCGGCCGAATGCGCGATCGGTGCGACGTGCCGGGCTGCGTTTGCCAAGCCTTGGCAGCCTCTCGGATGGATTGTGTTGCAGAGTTTGCGGCAGGCTGTGACTGGCCGCGACAAGCTTCAAATCAGGCGGTGACCTGAAACAGCTCGGCGACGAAGGTAGCATGCGCCCGCATGTCTCGTCCGCCAACCTTTCGACCCTGCCCCTTCCTGATCATCGCCATCGCCTCGTAGCCTGCCAGCGATCGTCGTGCGGTATGGAGACTGCCGAAGCCAAGCCCTGGTCTGACCAGGCGTTTCATGCGCCGATGGTCTTGTTCCAGTATGTTGTTGAGGTACTTGCATTGTCGTGGCCGCGAGCGTCGGCACAGCTCGCCGCCCTTTTTCATCTGCTCGATGGCGCATGGGTAGGCCGGGTTCTTGCCCACGGTGATGGTGCGCGGGTTCACCGTATGCGGCTGGTTCAGCGCGTTGCGGAAGAACCGCTCGCGGCCCCCGCGTCCCGCTTGGCGGAGAGCAGAAAGTCGATCGTCTGGCCGCGGCTGTCCACCGCCCGACACAGGTAGCTCCAGCGGCCCTTCATTCGAACACAGGTCTTGTCGACCCTCCACGAGCCGTAGCTCGAGCGCAGGTGGGATCGGATCCGTTTCTCGATGTCCGGCGCATAGGTCTGGACCGAGCGGACGATGGTGGTGTGTGCGATCTCCACGCTGCGGTCGGCCAACATGAGTTCGAGATCGCGGTAGGTCACCGGAAACATGAGGTACCAGCGGACTGCCCAGAGGAGCACCTCGGCCTTAAACTACCGCCCTTTGAAGAACTGATCCGGCCTCACCGAGATGACTCGCCGCCGTCTCGCCATGCCGAGGTTTGTACCTGCTCGAGGATGCTCCGCAACCTCGGAACAGAACCTCAAGCACGACCTCATGCTGATCCACCGCGCGCCAGAGGCAGTGCAACACACCATTGATCCGCAGGAAGATCTCATCGAGGTGCCGGGTGTCGCCCGGCTTCGGCCGATGTCGGCGTAGCTTCTGCGCGAAGTCGGCCCCGAACCTCAGGCCCCACTGCCGGATGCTCTCGTGAGTGACCGTGATCCCGCGCTCGGCCGAGCTCGGCTCGACGTCCCTTAGGCTGAAGCTGAAGACATGATAAAGCCATACAGCATGGCTGATGATCTCGGCCGGGAAGCGGTAGTCAGAATGGCTGGCGAGGTCGGGCTGCATACCGCCAGCTTGGCCCAGCCGCTTCGTTCAGACATAGGCCGCCAGCTTGGCAGTGCCCCGGCAGCGATCCGGCGCTGGCTGCGACGGCGACTACCCGGCTATCGCTGCCCGGGCGAAGGCGGAGGGCGGCGCCATCTTCTCGCGGGATGAGACCGGCCTGCGCTCTGATGATGTGCGCGGACGCGGTTACGCGCCCCCGGGCCGCACACCGGAGGTGCGGGTCAACTACAAGCGGGCCAACCTCGGTCTGATCTCGGTGGTGACCAACAAGGGCGAGCTGTGCTGGACGGCACGATCAAGGCGCCGGACCTGCTCCGCTTGCTCACTCGCCTGGTTCGTGACGTTGACCAGAAGGTCTTCCTCGTCCTCGGCCGCCCGCCGGTCCAGCGCTCGGCCAAGGTCCGCGACTGGCTTGTCGGGTGCGAGGCCGAGATCGAAGTCTTCTACCTCCCCGGCTACAGCCCCGAGCTGAACCCGGACGAATGCGTCAACGGCGACCCGAAGCAGGTGGCCACCGGCCAGGCGCCGGCGCGCGGCAAGGCGCAGCTGAAGCGCGCCGTTCTCAGCTACCTCCGCCGGCGACCGAAGCTGCCCGACTGCCTCCGCCGCTTATTCGGCCACAAGACCTTCCGCTACGCCGCGTGCTTCAAAACCACCTAAGCCGGATCAACAACTATGTCTAATGCCGTACAGGGGAGGGCTGATTAGGAGGGAGCTCATCCGCTTCCTCAAGCGCTTCGTGGGACGCGAGATGTTCGGCCATCTCCATCTTTCATCCGAAGCCGTCTGACCATTGCAAATCGCCGCTCGATTTTTACAGAAGCATCGGCACCCCTAAAACGGCGATGGAGGTCCGCGTCGCATGCAGGCGACCAGCGCCAGGCAGGCCAGGGCGCCCAAGGCAGCAATGGCGAAGCCGTCGGCATAGGCGAGAACGCTAGCCTGCGTGGCGACCGAGCCTGCCAGCAACTTCGCTGCCTGGGCCTGCGCGATGGCCGGATCGGCGACATGCGCGCCCAGCCGCGCCGCATACTGCGCCAGCCGGTCCGCGGTGGCGCCAGTGCCGTCGACCACATGCAAGCCGATCAGGTTGGAGTGCACCTGCTCGCGGATTCGTACGAAGGTTTGCATGAAGGCCGTGCCGATCTCGCCGCCGAAAAGCCGGCTGATCTGCAGTAGGCTGCCGATGGTCAAGGCCTCGGCGGGCACGATGCTGCGCACGACGGTCATGACGAGAGCCGTCAGGGCGAAGGATTGGCCGATCGCTTGCAGGATCTGCGAGGGCAAGAAATCACTGGTCGCCCATTGGCTCGTGAGCTCACTCGCCATGATGCAGGCAATGCCGATCAGGGCCGTGCCCGCGGCCAGCACCAATCGCCCGTCGACCCTCCGCAACAGCGCCGCAAGCGGCAACACGATGACCAGCTGCGGCAGGGCGATCCACAAGAGGACCTGCCCGACCTGGAGTTCACGGAAGCTTTGCACCGTCTGCAGATAGCTCGGGATTATATAGGCGGTCGACAGGATCATGAAGCGAAAGCCCGCCAGCACCAGCATCAGGAGCAGCAGATTGCCGCGCAGGAGGATCCGAAGGTTGAGGAAGGGGCGCGGCGTTGTCAGCTCCTGCCACAGGAAGGCGATGGTGAGCAGGCCGCCGCCGAGTAGCAGCCCGACGATGAGGCCGTTGTTCCGCCAGTCCAGGCGGTTGCCCTGGTCAAGCCCGGCGTAGAGCATAGCGAAACCCAGGCTGGCATAGGCAAGGCCCCACCAGTCGAGGTCGCGCAACAGACCCGTATTCACAGGCTCCTTCGGCACGCCGAAGGCGATTGCGACATACATGAAGGGCAGGGCAGCGCAGTACTGCCAGTAGATCCAACCCCATGACCAGTTGTCAGCAAACCAGCCTTCGAGCGAGGCGGCGACGTTCAGCGACAGCTCCGTGTTCATTGCATAGAGGGCCACGCCATAGACGACCATACGTACCGGGAGGCTGCGCACGACGAAGCTGATCGTGAGCGGAATGAAGGTGCCGGACCCGATGCCGGCCAGCGTGTTGAGAACGAGAAAGGCGGAGAGCGAACCCGTGACCGGGAGCACGAGGCAGCATGCGAAGAAGAGCACGATGCCGATCAGCAGCACGCGCCTCGCGCCGAACACGGCGCCGAGATAGGGCGAGGCGACGCCGACCAGCATCTGGCCTATGCCGAAGGTGGTGGTGATCCAGGCGCCCTCATCGAAGCCCGCATGCAACCCGCCTCGCAAATCGGCAAGGCCGAAGCTGGTCACGCGAGAGCCAAGCGTGCCCATGATGGAACCGAGGAGCACGCCGATCAGCCCGACATAGGGCCGCCAGCTTTCCACGCTCAGGCGTGGCGGTGCCTGATGGGCCAAGTCGTGCAACGCACTCCCCGCCGCACTGAATGGGCGGAGCGAGAGGCTCATCGCCGCCTGGCCTCACCTGCTGCCGTGACCTCGGCATCCGAGCCGGTATCGATGGTGGCGATGACCGACATGCCGGGCCTGACCAGAGCGCCGAGCGCGGGATTGGGCTCTAGCGTGATCTTCACGGGCACCCGCTGCACCACCTTGGTGAAGTTGCCCGTCGCATTGTCCGGCGGCAGGAGCGCGAAGGTGCTCCCGGTGCCGGGCGACCAGCTATCCACCTTGCCGGTCAGCGCCAAGTCAGGGAATGCGTCTACCGTCACTCGTGCGGGCTGGCCGATGCGCAAATGGGTCACCTGCGTTTCCTTCAGATTGGCAATGACCCAGATGTTCGGCAGTGGCATCACGGCGATGACCTGCGTGCCGATGTTCACGAACTGGCCGGGGCGGACCAGGCGCTGGCTGGTCATGCCGTCAGCCGGGGCAATGATCCGGGTGTACCCCAGGTTGTTGCGTGCGAGCTCGAGCTGCGCCTCGGCGGAGCGGAGCTGGGCTTGCAGCAGCTGCTCCTGGGTGTCGATGGCCGCGAGCAGCGCCTTCTGCTGGTCGAGCTGAGCGTTGTTAAGGGCGAGCTGCGCTTCCGTGCGTTTCTGGTTGGCATCGGCCTGCTCCACCATCTGCGGCGTGCCGGCCAGCCGGTCGCGGATCAGGTCGCGCTGGCGTTGCGCTTCCAAGGTGTACCGCAGCAGATCGGCGGATGTCGCCTGGATGGTGGCCTGCGCTTGACGCACCAGCGCCTGTTGCACAGCGCGTTGGTTGGCAATGTTGGCGAGGTTCGCCTGAGCGGCAAGCCGATTCGCCTCCGCTTGCGTAAGCTGCGCGCGGTAGTCGGACGGCTCTATCTCGACAAGCAGGTCACCCTGCCTGACTGTTTGGTAGTCCGTCGCCGCGACCCTGGCGACATAGCCGGAGATCTTTGCCGAGAGTGGCGTCAGGTCGCCGGAGATGTAGGCGTCATCGGTGCGCATGTACCGGGTCGCGCCAGTCCATCGGTTCCAGTTGTCGGCCACGACCCAGGCGATCAAGGCGGCGGCGATGACGAGGCCGAGGCGCAGAGCTTGCCAGATCCAAGGCTTGGCCCCGAGAGGCACGGCCGCGGATGCCGAGTTGGCGTCGTTCATTGCGTCGCCATACCATTTCGGCACAGCCGGGCTTTCAGCACCGGAGGTCTACGGTGAAGGGATGTTCGGTCGGCGATCGGCTCACCTATGCGGTAGGAGCGTATCATGTCGAAGCTTCCGTCCGGGTCGACCTTGGAACGATGAGCACCGCCCTCGCTGCGGAAGCGCCGATGCCCGGGCCGGCGCATCCGACCACGTTGTGTAGTGTATCGGACCGTTCTGTCGGGAGACGGTCAATTTCAGTTTCGATGCCTCCATGTGCGACTGCTCCAGCAGATTGCGTTCGCACTACACACTCGTGCCTTTGTGACACCAATCGGCTTAAGGCACCGAGGCTTTGCAGACCGGCCGCTTGCCCTGCCGCACGAGGCTGTCATCAAAGGAATTACACCTTTGCCTCATCCAGATCCCAGCGTCTTCCAAACCTCCTTCACTATGATGCACCGCAGAGTGAGGAAGAACCCGTTCCCACTCTCAATGTTGGGCTATTCGGCAATACCCGTGCGGCAAAGAAAGACCGTCTGCGCCTCTCGTCGTATCCTGCACTGGCGGTGCTGGTCCGCCCAGCGCCTATTCTTCTTTTGATAGCGGGGGAAACGGTCATGGGTATGAGGCGGCGGAACATACTAGGCGCCGCAGCGCTGGGCACAGGTGGGCTGGTTTCATTTGAGCGGATCGCTGCGGCGGCGCAGGAGGCCGTTCAGGCGTCCGATCACGGCAAGCCCGGCGAGGGCGGCTTCGGCCGGCAGTCAGTGCAGTTGCCGCCGGGCGCCAAGGTCGCTTACCACGATCCGAAGGACGTGGAGGCGATGCCGGATTTCCGCTTTTCGCTCGACGGCAATGTACCGAAGATCACTTCCGGTGGCTGGGCGAAGGAGGCCACGGTCCACCAGTTCCCCATCAGCAAAGGGATCGCCGGCGTCCACATGTTCCTCAACCCCGGCGCCTCGCGCGAGCTGCACTGGCATGCCATCGCCGCCGAATGGGCCTTCATCATCTCCGGCCGCTGTCAGACTGTGGTGCTGGAACCTTCGGGCGCCAGCGAGATCAACAACTATGTGCCGGGCGACCTCTGGTACTTCCAGAAGGGGCATGGTCATTCGATCCAGACGATCGGCGACGAGCCCTGCCACTTCATCCTGTCCTTCGACAACGGGGCATTCTCCGAACACGGCACCTTCAGCATCACCGACTGGATGGACGTGACGCCAAAGGACTTGCTGGCCAAGGAATTCGGAGTGCCGAAGGACATCTTCGACGCCTTCCCGAAGGGCGAGGCCTATATCCAGGCCGGGCCGGTCGTGCCGGTCTCCGAAGCGATGGACGCACCTTGGCCGCGTGAGTCAACGCACAAGTTCAGCCTGCTGCGGGACCGCCGGGCGGTGCGTGACTTCGAGGGCGGCCAATTCTGGCTGGCGACCATCGAGGAATTCCCGGCCTCAAAGACCATGTCCGGCGGAATCATGCTGTTGAAGCCCGGCGAGATGCGGAAGCTCCATTGGAACGTTAATGCTAATGAATGGCATTACTACCTGCGCGGCAAGGGTCAGGTGGCGATGTTCGGCTCCGGCGGCCGAGGCAAAGTGGCGGAGTTCAATCCGGGCGATGTCGCTTATATTCCAATGGGCTTCGGCCACGCCATCCGCAACACCGGGACCGAGGAGCTGGAGATCGTCCAAACCTGGGACAATCCGCGGTTCGAGGAGATCGACCTCAACAAGTGGATCGCCTCCAGCCCGCGCTACCTGCTGCAGAACAACTTCACTGGCGTCTCGGTAAACACATTGTCCAGGCTGAAGGGGGGCTGATCGCGATGGCATACGGGGCATACGGCACGGCGGCTAAATCGTACGCGTCGTGACGACCCCGCCTGACGAAAGACCCTGGGATTGAGGGCGTGATGTCAGTCTCTGGCTGACGGAGGCGGGCATGGAGGCGGAGGCAGAGACTACGAGTATCCACACAGGTGCACGTACGAGTGCTCGCAGCGAGGTGGTGACCCGCGGCGAGCGGCGCCGGCTGTAGTCAAATGAGCAGAAACGGCTGATTGTGCCGTAGGCGATGCAGCCTGGGTTGCCGCGAGGCTCCGCTACTGCCCTTCCACTGGCCGGCGCCGCCCCGGCCGCCGACGCGTCGCTGGCGGCCGTCCAGCGGCCGACAAGGCGATAGCCCCGGCCATGGTCCGTCAGCAGCAGCTCCCGGTACGGGCCGAGCGCCGGGCGGAGTGCCGCGACGTGGACTGAAAGCGTATTCTCCTGCAGGGCGAGCCCAGGCCACACGCGATGAAGCAGCTCGCCCCTGCGGACCATCTGCGCTCGGCTCTTAGCAGACCAGCGAGGATGTCGTGAACCGCCCCGGCTTCCCCAGAGGCTCCAACTCTTGAGAGGATGGAGCCACGA
>NZ_JCACHU010000028.1:0-9980 GCF_059504005.1 Belnapia sp.
TTTTCTGGATCCATGCATCATGACGAGATCGTCACAGCATGTGCAAACTCAAGCTAACCCGCGGTGTCGATCAACATGGCCGCATTCCTGCCGGAAGGAAGTTGTGAGGCGACCTCCTCAAGTAGCAGGGTCATCACCATGACCGAGACGTTGGTTAGCGCGAGCGTGGCCCTGATGTCGCGCGCGGGACAAACCGCACCGAAGGTTTAGGCCGAGCGGTAGCGCTAATCCTTGACCATACGCGGCCGCATGCCGCTGGGACCAGCAGCGGACCATGCCGTTCGTACACCCCCGCCCAGGCGAGGTCGAGGTGCTGCGGCAAGTGCTAGACCATGCGACGAACGAAACCACGACCGACGACTGCATCGACTTCGAAACCATGGCCACCGTCAGCCTCTTCGACCAGATTGTGCTTGGCCGGGCCAAGGAACGGCCGGCATGGCACTGTGATGCTCCTATAATGGTCAAGGCATTGCTGGTGCTGAGCGTTGAGCGTTTGCCGGGCGACGGAGATAGCCAAAGATCTCGCGGGCCACGAAGCGCTTGAGGCAGCGGATGATCTCGAGCTTAGTCTTTTCCTTGGCGGTGCGCCGCCCGACGTAGTCGAGGGTGGGCTGGTGAGCGCGCATGCGGACGATGACCACGCGGTAGAGGGCGGCGGTGGCTTGGCGGTGGCCGCCGCGGTTGAGCCGGTGCCGGCTGGTGTTGCCGCTGGGGGCCGGGACCGGGCAGACGCCACATAGCTTGGCCAAGGCCGCCTCAGAGTGGATGCGCTCGCGGTTGTCGCCGACCAGCAGCAGCATTTCGGCGGCGGTACCCGCGCCCATAGCGTGCGCCTGGACCAGGTCGGGGGCGAGCTGCTGGGTCAGCAGCTTGAGATGCACGTCATGATCTTTGACTTCGGCGGCGAGGGCCAACCAGCGCCGGGCAATCGCTCGCAGGCCGGTTTTGGCCGAGGCTGTCGTCGAGGTGAGCGGGCCTGGGCGCAGGGCGGCCAGGTGGCGGAGGAGCGTCATCTTGCCGCTGAGGTGGTCGAGCTGTTCGCGCAGCGCCGAAGGTGCGCTGACGATCATGGCTTTGAGCGTCTGCATGGCCTGGCTTCGGGCTGTGACCGCGGTGTCGCGGGCCACCTTGAGATGGCGGATCATCTCGACCGCGCTCGTGCCGGACTTCGGCAATGCCGTGGCCTGGCCAGCCAGGACGCTGCGGGCGGCGCTCTCGGCGTCAAGCGCATCGTCTTTACCCTTTTGCTGCCGCAGTTGGCGATTGGGGCGGTTGACCTCGAACACGGGATGATCGTGCTTGCCCAGGAAGCGGGACAGGCCAGCGCCGTAGGAGCCGGTGCCTGCGATGCCGAAGGCGCGGACGACCCCCAGGGACCCAGCCCAAGCCTGTAAGGCCTGGTAGCCTCGGCGGTTGGCCGAAATGGTCAGGCTGCCGAGCCGGGCGCCGAGTGCGCTGACCGCCACGGCGGCATGGGTGAGCTTATGGGTATCGACGCCGATGATGATGTCGGTACTGGACGCGGTCTCGCTCATGGTGTGACGCTCCGAACCAAACGAGGGGCCTGGCTATCGAGCGGGCGGACAGAACTGTGATGGGAGGTGACCCTCAAGCTCCTATGACGTCACGATCTGCCCGACAGACAGGTGCAGCCTGGAGGGTCGACACACCAAAGTCATGACACGAGGTCAGTTGCATCGAGGGTCAGACGCTCCAGACCGCACCGGTATACTCACAGTTGCAGCGGTCGGCGGTACGGACGCATTGATCCCTGCCGGATGTGGGTTCATGCGATCCGGATGTACTCCGGCCGTCCGAGATCCAGCATCCGGTTCAAGACGTTGGTGGCGATGGCCACTTCGGTCGCTTGGCGCCGATCCGTCTGCGAGCGCAGACCATCACCGATGACGCGCTTCCATCGCGAGACATCGGCCTCCACCAGAGCACGCCAGTTGTACCCCGACGCTCGCTGCCAGCCCATGCGACCGCGCTCGGTAATACATCGCAGATGCAGATCTCGCTATGTCGATGCGGTTGCAGCAGTGCTGCTTGACACCGCGTTCTCGCGTGGTGGCACGATGACGTCGGCATCTGGATGACGCGCTGCGACCTCAGCGTAAACATCGTCCCAGTCGTAGGCACCATCGCCGGTAAAGGACACCACGGAACCATCTACCCGATCGAGCAAGGGGCCGACCTGGGAGCCATCGTCGGCATCCCTGCTCGTCAGGACCGAGGCGACGATCTGGCCGGTGTCAGCGTCTGTGACGAGGTGGAGCATCTTCCAGCCCCGGCGCCGCTTGCTACCATGCTTCTCTTCCAGCCATCCGCCGGGACCACACAGCCGAAGGCCAGTGCTGTCCACCAGCAGGTGCACCGGCTCGCGGCCCGCCTTCGGTCGCGGCACCTCCAGCGTCTCGGCCCGACGGCTCAGGGTCGAATGGTCCGGCACCGCGAGGTGGAGGCCGAGCAGCTGCAGAATGGAGCCGATCAGGCCCTCGTCTGGCGCAGCGCAAGGCGGAACACGGCACGCAGCGTCAGGGCAGTTGCGATCGCCAGGTTCGAGTACTTCGCCTGGCACCGTCAGGTTGACCCGAGCTTGGCTGGTCGGGAGCGGTCAGGTAGACGGCCGGAATGAGCCTGCCAGCCAGCAAGTCGCCCTATGCCGGCTATCGCTTCCCGGCGGAGGTCATTAGCCAGGCGATGTGGCTATACTTTCGCTTCCCACTCAGCTTGCGCATGGTCGAGGAGATGCTGGCGGCGCGCGGTATCGTCGTCAGCCACGAGACAGTGCGGCAGTGGGCGCTCAAGTTCGGCCAGGAGTTCGCCAACCGGATCCGGCAGCGGCTGCCCCGCGCCGGAGACAAGTGGCACCTCGACGAGGTCTCAATCAGGATTGCAGGGATACGGCACTGGCTCTGGCGTGCCGTGGACCAGACCGGGATGGTGCTCGACATGCTGGTGCAGAGCCGACGCGATAAGCGGGCGGCAAAGCGCCTGCTGCGGAAGTTGTTGAAGCGGCAGTGCCGGGCGCCCCGCGTCATGATCACCGACAAGCTCCCGAGCTATGGGGCGGCCAAGCGGGAGGTGATGCCCGGGGTCGAGCACCGCCAGCACAAAGGCCTGAACAACCGGGCGGAGAATTCACACCAGCCGACCCGACGACGAGAACGGCAGACGAAGCGCTTCAAGTCGCCTCGGCAGGCACAGCGCTTCCTCTCCGCTCACAGCCAGAATGCCAACCTTTTCCATCTCCGCCGCGACCACGTCACCGCCATCCAGTATCGTGTCGCAAGGGCGCGGGCGTTCGAGGTGTGGTCGGATACCAGCGGGGTTGCCGTCGCTGCTTGAATTCTGCTGCGTGTCGCCTTTGGCATGCCAGCGCGGCGGCCGAAGCGTCGATAAATTGACGGTGCCGGGCCAGGTTTGCAAACGAACGGGCATCTGGTCGGCGAGATCGCTATCGCGACCGGCATGCTGAACCAAATGCTGCATCTCGGACGTCCGAACTACGTCCGCATCGTATGACCCGAAACACAGGTTGGGCTCAGTGCGCTCGTATCGTCGATCCGTGTAACACGGCAGGGCAGAAGGACTATTTTTGTAGAATATCCGCAAAAAACTGATTAATCTCGCTCTATTGGCAGAAAGTATCTCCACCAATGGCTGGTGTCGCATCCTCTTCAAAGTTAGTTAGTGACCCGGAATTCACCCAGAAGTTTCATCAGGCGGTTATTTCCTTCAGCACCGAGTGGACAATACTGCCGGTTGTGATGCAGACAGGAAGTGGACCGCAAGGGGGCTTGTGTCGCGCCGATCGCGGCATCGCTTTGATCGGGCGCGACATCAATCTAGCCGCTGTGCTGAATGCCAAGCAGGTCTTACTGTCCGTTGGATTCGAAGAGAAGTTTGGCAGCTTACCTCCGATTGTATACCGTACCCTCCCGCCGCCTGATCTGCCGCTCGCGGAAGTCCTTGAAGCAGCCTTTGATCTTGAGCCGCCGCTCAAAGTCGCTGACCCGGCGGAGTGGCTTCGAGTTGTGATTGAGGCTTTTGCCGTGGTGCCAGGGGCTCAGCCTGACTCCCGAGACACTGCGTGCCACGTCTCTGACGGGCCTGTCGAAGCCGTTACCTTGCAGTATCCCGCATCGCAAGCGCCGCTGACTGATCGTCCGAGCAACGGCAACATGACTTCCATCGTTGCCCCGCTTCATCAATCTACTTTTAGGGCATCACCGCTTTTCAAGGGCGAGGCTGTGTCGCCGAACGCCAGCGGTCAGGCTGAGACAGCAACTCAATCAAAAGAGCCTGCGGCCAAGGGCGATCTCAGTACTACTCCGAAACAGATACGCTTTCGAGACGCATTGCTTGTTGGCTCGACCGCTGTCTTGATCGTGTGCGGTGGTCTTGCCTGGGCTATCATGCATCAGTTTGACGGTAGCAATCCGCTCAGCCGAATGGCTGGTGATGGAACCGGGGCTTCATCGACCGCACCGGTTGTAGTGGAGGGTATGTCGATTGCGCCCAGCAATCCTGGCCGGGGCTTGGGTGGCCAGGGCACAGGCGAGGTTGCTTGGAGACCTAATCCGCTTGCGCCTACCCATGACCATCCCGAACGGCGTGTCGCGGACGGCGTGGAACCGGGTCACAAGCCGGAGGCAGACAACGCTGACGGCCAATCAACGGAAACGCCAACTCATTCGTCCCAGGCTGCAGTGTCTCCCGGTTCCCGCATGCTGCCCGATGTTCACCACCCAACCTTGCATCCGCCATTAGTCGCGCCTTCCACCGTGGCCATGGCCGTTCCGCCGGTGACTTCGTTGCCCGATGGCTTGTTGGGAACACGTACGGAGGCATCACACCCCCTGCCAACACCCCCCTTTGCGGCAGGCGAGGAGGGCAGGATAGAACCCGAGATGCGGCTAGGAGAGCGCTCCGGTCACCACTTGGAAGTCGCTCCCCCTTCCACGCTGCCCTCTGAGACTGTCCCGTCGGCGGACCGTACTAACGCTAGGGTCAACACTTCGGCTGCTCCGCCTAACATTAGCAGTGGGGAGCGGTCATCACAGTTGGCTGTGGCAGCGATTCCCTTCGGCTCTCTGTCACCGGCGGGGTTATCAACGTTCAGTTCACCCGATGAAGCCCAGCCGGAGGCCAGCACTCCAGCTGCCCAGTCTGACATCGGCGGTGTCGAGAGGCCTTCGCAACCACCCATTGCGATAACGCCGCCCGATCCCGCTTCGCCGCCGCCCGAACCACACCACAGTCAAACAGTGCATCAGAGCGCAGCGCCTACCACGGTGAACCCTGATGACCAGCCCCTGCCAGAGCGGGCCCTTTCGGCTGCTCCAGTTACACAGCAACCGCCCCAATCATTGGCAGCCACGGCGTCGCCACCGCTGCACAGCACGCCGCCAGCTTCGTCTTCACGCAATATGCCTCCTGACCTGCTGACAAACCTGTTGCGACGCGGCCAATTAGCCCCGCCTCAATTACCCCCACAGTCGGCGGCAAGAGCGCCAGTGGCGGTAAAGCGAACCGGTAGCGAGGGAACCACTGTGCAACGGCAGCCTGCCAACTCACAGTGCACACCCTTGCTGTCTAGGCTGCAGCTCGGAGAAAGGCCCACTCACAATGACCTCCTGCTCCTGCGATCCGCTTGCGCACCGCGGTCCTGACCGGTTCGCGCCGGCCAGATATTTGCTGCTAGTCCTCGGCTGCACAACGCTTGCGCTGCTGAACGCCTGCGCTGCGCCAGTAACCTCTGACCGACAGACGTTCAATGCCGCTGCCATTGCGCCGCCGCGGGACGCGCTTCCGTTGGAGGAGGCCGTGGTGCGCTTAGCCGAGGCGACCCTTGCGGGTGCCAAGGATCTGCCACCGCCATCTGGCGGCGGTCGAAGGCCGCTTGTCATCGATCCATTGATCGATCGCGCCAGCGGCATGGAAACCAGTGCAACCCGATCAATGGTTGCCAGCATTGAAAACTTGGTACGCGAACGCTATCCAGCTTTCGAATTAAAGCCCTTCAATGTTACCGTGCTCGACGAGAAGCCTCTCATTCTCCTTGGTTCAATCACGATGGTGACTGCACCAGGCAGTCTCACGAACACGTCTGGGCCAAGCAGCACCTATCGTATCTGGGCGGTACTGGGCAATCTCCAAACAGGTACAATTCTGTCGCACCCTACTGCTTGGGTACGGGCCGAAACGGTTGATCCGGCGCCTGTTCGCTTCTCAAGCGAAAGCCCGGTCTGGCTCGACGACGAGGCCATGGCAGCCTATCTGCGCACTTGTGCTGGCCAGCCAGGCACGCCCATGGACCCCGCCTATTTACGTGGGCTGCGGGCGCAGGCCGCCGTTGCTGGCGCGATTGATGCCTATGAGCGAAACCAGTTTGATCAGGCCCTTACCCTCTACCGGCAAGCAAAGAACGAGCCGGGGGGTCAACAGGCGCGGGTGCTGAACGGCCTCTATCTGGCGAACTGGGCGCTAGGCCGTCGACAGGAGGCTGAGACAGCTTTTAACGAAATGGTGAACTATGGTTTGGCGCGCAACCGGCTCGCGGTGAAACTACTGTTCCGCCCAGGTACTTCTGAGTTTACGCGCAATCCTGAGATCAGCGCCCCGTATCCTATGTGGCTGCGACAGATCGCCGATCGCGTGGTTGAGCGCGATATGTGCCTACAGGTTATCGGTCACACCAGCATCACAGGTTCAGACCTGCTTAACGACCGGCTGTCGTTAGCTCGTGCGCAAACAGTGCGGGTCCGACTGGCAACCAATAAACCATCGCTGCGAGGGCGTAGCCAAGCGGTTGGGCGCGGCTCACGGGAGCCAATAGTTGGGCTGGGCACAGATGACATGCGCGACGCACTTGATCGGCGAGTTGAGTTTGCACCCCAGCGTTGCATAGATTTGACGTAAATCGTCCTAACTGTCTGGTTGCGAGACGTCCTTGGCGGCTTCGACGATGTCACGGGCGCGGGCGATGTCAGCTGGACCCGCGCGGCCTTCCGGCTTGCCGCGAGCGAGCTTGCGTCGGGCCTTGAAGCGTTCGGCGACTGAGGTGACACGGCGAAAGTGGTCCGGCCTTGGTGCTAGTGTTTCGGCGGATTGAGGCGCTTGGGTTTGGTGGTCCAGGTTCAGCGTTAGCCTTCGCCGGTCGTCGAACCCTTCGTCGACCCGCAAAGGCTTCTTTGCAATAGGTATTCCTGCGGTGTCTTCTGCCCGAGAGCCATGTGAGGCCGGCTCTCATTGTAGTCCCGGCGCCAGGCCTCGACGATGGCACGGGCCTCGGCCAGCGTCTCGAACCAGTGCAGGTTCAGGCACTCGTCCCGCAGCGAGCCGTTGAAGGTCTCGATGTGGGCGTTGTCGGTCGGCTTGCCGGGCCGCGACAGGTCGATCTGCACCCCGTGGTGGTAGGCCCAGAGGTCCACCAGCTGGCCGGTGAACTCGCGGCGTTGTCGGCAAACAGGTACTTCGGCGCCCCCCGCTGCTGCACGAGGCGGTTC
This sequence comes from Belnapia sp., assembly GCF_059504005.1. Lineage (NCBI taxonomy): Bacteria > Pseudomonadati > Pseudomonadota > Alphaproteobacteria > Acetobacterales > Roseomonadaceae > Belnapia > Belnapia sp. Next base: position 7,518 of record NZ_JCACHU010000028.1, read on the forward strand.
AGCACCTCGATCACGTGCTCGCCCTTGAGCCGCTGGCCAACCTCGATCGCCAAGCCCTCCCGGCTCCAGATGTCGACCACGGTCAGCGCCCGGAACTTCGTGCCCTGGCTGAGCTCGTCGTGGACGAAGTCGAGGCTCCAGGCCTCGTTGGGATGCTTGGGCACGTAGCGCGCCTCGCGGTGCACCACCATTTTGCGCCGCCTCGGCCGCTTGCTGCGCAGGACAAAACCTTCTTCGCGGTACAGCCGCCAAGCCAGGTTGCGCCCCACGGTCCAGCCGTCACGCCTGAGCATGATGTGGACCCGCCGGTAGCCATAGCGGATCCGCGTCTGCGCGATCTCATGCATGCGCTGGCGGATCTCGAGGCGTGGGTCCCTGGTGCTCGGCTTGCGCTGGGTCGATCGATGCTGGCGCGTCAGAGAACAGGCCCGGCGCTCGCTGGTGCCGTGGCTCCGCGCCACATAGGCCACAACCTCCTTCATGAGCGCTGGCCGGGAAACTTTTTTGACAGGACATCCTGCAGCACGGCCTTGTCGAGGCTGAGCTCGGCCACCAGCCGCTTGAGCCGGGCATTCTCCTCGGTCAGCTGCTTGAACTCACGGACCTGGTCCGTCTCCAGCCCGGCGTACTGCTTTTTCCAGCGATAGAAGGTTTGTTCCAATATGCCGAGCTTACGCGTCAGCTCAGCCACCGGCAGGCCCAACTCGGCCTGCTTCAGCACCGCCACGATCTGCTCCACCGAGAACCGCCGCTTCATGGCCAATCTCCACATCCGTCATGAGGAAATCCGCCGAAACATTAACACCAAGGCCGGACCACTTTCGCCGTGTCACCTCACGCTGCCGCCGGACTACATTACCGGCGGACCGCTTCTACGGGGGCAGGTCAGATCGGGATGCGCCGGGGCCGGCGGACTCATCACGTAGTCGACCTTGAACAACCAGCAAGTTGTTGATCTGAGGCAGGAAAGCTCGGGATCTGGGGTGCTGGAATCGCAGGGTTTGGTTGGAATGGGCGGCAAAGCCTGCGATTCTGTCGCCCATGAAGCACCGTTCCCGCCCGGCTGAGCAGGACGACCTGCTGCGTCCTCGACTGCTCGACATGATCGATGGGCGGCACGAGCTGGTCCGGCTGGCGGCGCTGATCGACTGGTCCTGGTTCGAGCGGGAATGGGCCGGCTTCTTCCCGGCTGGTGAGGGGCGGCCGGCCATCCATCCGCGCCTCGTGGCCGGGCTGATGTACTTGCAGCACGCCTACTCCCTTTCCGACGAGGCCGTCCTCGCCCGCTGGGTGGAGAACCCGTACTTCCAGCACTTCACTGGCGAGATCTTCTTTCAGCATCGCCCGCCCATTCACCCCTCCTCTCTCAGCCGCTGGCGCGGCCGCATCGGTGAGGAAGGCGTGGAGTGGCTGCTGACCAAGACGATCGAGGCAGGACGGGCCGCGGGTGCCGTGTCAGAACGCAGCTTGGCCGAGGTCGCGGTGGACACGACGGTGATGGAGAAGGCCATTGCGCATCCGACCGACAGCCGCCTCTACGAGAAGGCGCGCCGCTCCCTCGTGGCGCTGGCCTACAAGGCCGGGATCACCTTGCGGCAGAACTACAGCCGCCTGGCCCTACGCCTGGCAGCTCAGGCTGGGCGTCACGCCCATGCCCGGCAGTTCCGGCGCATGCGCAAGGCGCTGCGCACGCTCAAAGGCTACACCGGGCGCGTCCTGCGCGACGTCGGCCGCAAGCTCGGCGCCGTCCCCGAAGGCGGGCTGCGGACGCGGATCGAGCAACGCATGGCCCTCGTCACTCGCCTGCTGCGGCAAGCGCCGAAAAGCCCCGGCAAGATCTATGCCCTGCATGAGCCCGAAGTGGACTGCATCTCCAAGGGCAAGGCGCGCGTGCGCTACGAGTTCGGCTGCAAGGTGGGCATCGCCACCACGCTCACCGGGGGCTTTGTCGTGGGCAAGCGCTCCATGCCCGGCAACCCCTACGACGGCCATACCCTCGCCGACGCCCTCCAGCAGGTCGAGACCCTGACCAACCAGCGTCCCAGCCTCGCCGTGGCCGACCGCGGCTACCGCGGCCATGGCGCCCACGGCACCAAGGTCCTCATCAGCGGCACACGGCGTAACCTGACACCGAGGCTGACAAGACTGCTCCGGCGCCGCAGCGCCATCGAGCCCGAGATCGTCCACATGAAGATCGATGGCCGTCTCGCCCGCTGTGCCCTCAAGGGCACCCTCGGCGATGCCCTCTTTGCCGTCCTCTGCGGCTGCGGCCACAACATCCGCAAGATCCTCGCCTACCTCAGAGCCCTTCTGGCCGCTCTCCTCGCCAGTCTTATCCAGACAATCGCTCAAGCAGGACGTCACCCAGTTACAGCCCGCGCAGCCTGACGGGGTTATTCAGGGCCGACCACGTAGCCGGCCTCGACGCCGTCGAAGGTGCGGCGCAGCGCCTCGGGATCCGTG
>NZ_JCACHU010000029.1:0-9648 GCF_059504005.1 Belnapia sp.
AGAGGGGGGGCGATTTCATGTCGCCAAGGGAGGGAGATTCCATGTCGCCTGACACAAGGCCGGTTCCAGCCTGGGCGAGAGGCGGCCGTTGCGGCGCTGCGCCGTGCCGAGGTGGTCGGGTCTGACGAGACCGGCGTGCGGATCGAGGGCTGCAGCGGCTACCACTGGGTATTCCGCTGCCAGGATGCCGTGGTGCACCAGGCCGCGCCGACGCGCGCCGCCTCTGTCGTGCGTGACATGATGGACGGGCACCGCCCTGCGGTATGGCTCTCGGACCGCTACGCGGCGCAACAGGGCCACGGCTTGGCCCAGCAGATCTGCCTGGCGCACCTGGCGCGCGACGTGGCGTATGTAGTAGAGGCCAGCGACGACCCCGTGCCGTTCCGGCTCAAGCTCTGGCTGGGCTCAGCCTTTGCTCTGGCCGACGCCGCCGCAGGCTTGGCCGCCTCCACCCTGGCCGCCAAGCGGCGCGCGCTCGAGCGCAGGCTGGACCCGATCCTCGCAGCCCCCAGCGGCTGCGAGCTGACGCGGGCGTTGCAAGCGAAGCTGCGACGAGCGCGCGACCAGCTTCCCACCTTCGTGGACTGGCCTGGCCAAGTCGCCGCAACGAACAACGCCTGCGAGCGCGACCTCCGCCCTGCCGTGATCCAGCGCCAGGTCACCAACGGCCACGAGCCACATCGTCGCCTCGGCGCTGACCGACAGGGATGTCGACGACGGATCCCAGGTCGGTCCGCCGCTTGACCAAGTCGGTGGTCCCGTAGCGTCCTCATCTGGCCCAGTGTCAGCCTTACAGCACGTAGTCGCCGAAGCCGGGCGGCAGGATGAAGTCGCTGGCCGTCAGGTGGTGGATACCGCTCAGCTCGATTTCCTGGCTGGGCCTGGTCGGCACCGTCGGCGCTGGATTGTCAGTGGAGAAGCCGAATGGCGCGTTGATTTGCACCACCGTGTTGCCGTCCACGATGTCGTAGCGAACCTGCAGGGCAAAGGTGGCCTCGAAGCTGCCGGTGCCAAGGAAGATGGGGCCAGGCTGGCCCTCCGGCGGGGGGAAGATGTTGCGGTAGCTGGTCAGGTCAATCACGTCCTGACGGTGGTGGAAGTCGGTGATGATGTCGCGGTTGCCGGGGCCGACGCCGGTATCAGGGGTGAACTCGACGCGGCCGAACTTGAAGATGTCACGCCCCGAGCCGCCGGTCAGGGTATCCGCGCCGCCAAAGCCCAGCAGGATGTCGGCGCCCGCGCCGCCGTTGAGGACATCGCTGGCCGAGCCTCCCTCGATGCTGTCGTTGCCGCTGCCGCCGAACAGGTAGCTGGTCCTGCCCTCCAGGGACTGCGGCACCTTCACCGGTACCGAACCCCACCCCAAGATGGTGTCGTTGCCCGCGCCGCCGCACACCGTATTCGAGCCGTAGCCCGCGATTACCACGTCATTCCCGGCGCCCGCGAAAATCAGGTTGTTGCCGGGCGACGGGTTATTGGGGCCAGCCCAGATAGGCCCGCTTTGCTGTACGTTGCCATTGGGGTCCGGCAGAGGATAGTCAAAGGAGTTGTCGCCGAAGATGCTGTCGTCGCCTGCCCCGGCAAGGATGCTGTCGTCGCCCAAGCGGCCCAAGATGGTGTCGTTGCCATTCAGTCCAACGAAGACATCGTTCGCTGCTGTGCCGAGCAGGAGATCCGCCTGCTGCGTCCCGGTTTTAAGCGCCATGTTGCTGTTTCCTCCACCGGGCGGTCTGGCCCGCCCGCTGCCGCATTAAGGCATTCCGGGTCGGGCGACGTCACGCATACGTTGAACAACCCTGGGTGAATAGCGAACAATAGATGTTCTCTACTTGGCTGCACTCTTCATTGCCGGGCGGCTCGCCGACCGAAGTTCTCCCACCGTTCTGCGCTGCGCCAGTTCCACCTCAGCCTGCTGCAGCAGACCGATGATCTGCTCCGCCGTGTGACGCTTCCTCGCCATCCCGGCCTCCTTCCAGGGAGGCCAACTCTCTCATCCAGGCTGGATCCCAGGCAGGGGGGAAGGTCACAGCTCCGGGTCTCAACCAGCGCCTGATACCACAAGCAGCGACCGACCTTTGCTGACAGCCTTGCCGCCGTACGGCGGTAGATCTGGAGTGAGCAGGGTTTTGCGCTGTCCCGCCACGCCCTCGACACTACGAAACTCCCGCCAGCCCTCCGCGAGGGCATCGCTTACGCCCTCTGTCACGCTGCCTAAATGGCCAAACTCGAGCTTAGTGGGCGAATGGACGGCACCGGCCAAAAGCATTCAGGAAGACGGTTTTTTGGCCTCAGAAAAGGCGAAGGGCTATCTGGGGCGGCCGAGTGGCTTGAGGCTCCTTGCGTGCGTCCTGGCGCGGCTACGGGGCTTCTGCACGCTAGTCCTCCGCTATCGGCTCCTCGCCATCGTTCCACCAAGCTAGACCCTGACGCGCCAGCGTCCGGCCGTGAGCCTCGTTGCGCTCTAGGTCAAACTCGCGGATCGGCACCGGCACCGTTCGGAAGGGGTCTAGGCTGCGGATGCGCTCGGCCGTGCGTTCGGCGCGGGCCTGCCAGGCGCTCGCCTCGTCGGGATCGCTCCGCCGGTAAAAGGCGGCATTGATGCAGGCCAGCATGTGCAGCTGCCGCAACGCCGTGTAGATCGGCCAGTCAGGCGGTGCCCGCAGCTTGGCCCGCCTCGCGTCCTTCTCGCTCCACATACCCTAGCCTCCCTCGTAATTGCGTAGCGCCTCGGTCTCGGCCCGGTGCCGCTATGCTCGCAGCCAGGCGCGCGCGGTTGCCTCATCCACGCTACCGGCCACAAGCTGCGCCATCAGGTATTGCTCGAGGTCGTGCGCCTCAAGCTCCCACTTCACCATGTTCCCAAAATCGCCATCCCACGCGGCGGCGCAGCGGTAGCGCGCCGCCCATCGTAGGTCATTCAGGTCTAAGCGAAGAGACAGCCACTCAACGTGCCCCATCTGCAAGCGCAGCGCCGGAGCGACGGTATCCAGCACGCGCGGCCGGGGCAGGTTGGGCACCGGAGACCGCAGAAAGCGCGGAATGCCGAGAGGGTCGCTCTGCCGCATGGCTAATCCTCCTCTGGCTCAGCGGGTGATTGCTGCCATGTCATCCGCTATCGCATCCGCTTCCTTGGAGAAATGAAACAGGATGAAGCCAAGGCTTTGCAGCACCTTCCAGCTTCGCCCCCACTGCAATACGTCGATGGCCTCCAGCTCCAAGCCGTCATAGCGGAAGGTCTCGCCGGCATACTCGGCCCGCCGATCGAGCAAGGCGAAGTCCAAAGAAGCCGGCCGCCATCCCGGCGTCAGTTCGTCGGCCCGCTCCACCAGTTCGCGCGTATGCTGCGCCAGCACAGCCACGGCCTCCACGATGCGCGGCCCGTCTGCCTGGTGCTGGCCGTAGGTGGCGTTGAGGTAGAGGGAGAAGCATTGGGCCAGGGAGTATTGCCACCGGTCAAGCTGGCTGAACCCCTGCGAGAGCGCCGGGAAGGCCAGCACGGTGGCGGGGGTCGGCTGCACCAGCCGCCCCCTCCCCCAGCTATGCAGGGCAGTGAAAAGGTCGAACAGCGGCAGGGAAACGGGCGGCAAGTCCGCCTCGTCAAGTTGGTGGTCCGGCTTCAAGGGCGGCAGCTCGACATAAGGCAGGTCGTCCACGTCCGGTGTTCCGTCCGCATACTTGGCGCGGCCCATTGCCGGCCATGCTGCCAGTGCCGCAGCCAGCATGACGCGCCGCTGCCACGGTAGTCGCCCTGTTTCGGCCATGGTGCCCCTTCCCCTGCTTGGTTAAGGCACAGCCTAGCAGCATGTTTGTACCTCTTGGCGCGGCTGTGGGGTTGGTGGGCGATGGTTGAGGTTCAGGGCAAGCCAGTGCGGCAAGAATTCCCCCGGTACGTGTTCGGCGGCGATAACCGGGCGTGGCTCGCGGCGATGGAGGCTTGCGTGGCGCGGTTGAGGGCGCTTCCGCCCGCACCGCCGCGCGTGGTCGAGTGTATCACCTACCGGCTGTCAGGCGGGTGGGCCTTTCAGCCATGCCGCACGGCCGGAGCCTCGGGCGGCTGGGCCTTCGATCTGCGCAAGCGCAAGCCGCGCCGGTATGACGCCTTTTGCCTGGGCGGCGTGGTGATCTGCGATGCCCGGAAGAAGCCGCGCCGGGTGCTTGGGCCTTAGCAGGATGCAGAGCGCAGGTGCACAGAGAGGGCGCAGATCTTCGCGGTGTGGGCTTTGGGGCGCCTTGGGCACCGTGATGGGCGTTGGTTTTGGCCTGCCTTGGAAGGCTAAGGGGCGGTGCGGACAGACTCGTCCTATGTCAGGCTGCCGCCGCGTGCAGCAGGGTAACGGTGCGCCGGAGATTGTAGACTATGGCAGCAAGCCGCACCTGCAGACCTGCCTTGGCAAGCCCGAGCCAGCGCATCCGCCGTAGGCCATAGCTGCGCTTCCAGCTGCCGAACACCTTCTCGATGCGGCAGCGGACCCGCCGGACCGCCGCGTTGTTTGCTTCGAGCCGCGCGAGCGCGTCCGGGCCGCGGCCCCAGATGCCGGTCCACACCGTGCGCGGCCGGCCGCCGCGGCCGCTGATCAGCCGCTCCGCCAGCCCGCCGGTGAAGGCGCTGTCGCCATAGACGTAGCCCGGCTCCGGCGGCAGCACCGCCGCCAACTCGGCTGCATCGTGCACGTTGGCCGTCGTGCCCTCGACACTGCGTACCAAGCCGGCACCTTCGTCGGTCGCCACGTGCGCCTTGTAGCCGTGCGCCGGCTTGCGCCGGCGGTGCCCAGCCCACTTGGCCTCTTCGTCCTGCCTGATGCTGGCGGATGGAATGAGCGTTGCGTCCACCAGAGTGCCGGTGCGCACCATCACGCCCTTGGCCTCGGGCTGGTGGGTGACGGCTTCGAAAAGCACTCGGTCCAGCCCACGCCGGACCAGCTCGCGCTGGAAGCGGACGAAGGAGGTGCGCTCGGGCGTCGGCTCGTGGACGGCGAAGCCGCAGAAGCGGCGGAAACTGGCGCGGTCGTCCAGTGCCTCGGCGAGCCTCACGTCCGACAGGTTGTGCCAGGTGCCAGCAGCAGGGCTCGGAACAGGGCCATTGGCGGCCAAGCCGCCTCGCCCTTCGTCGCCGCTGAGATACCAGCCAAGGTATGATCGATCTCGGACCAGTCGATGAGCCCCGCTAGCTCCATTAGCGATGCGCCAGAGCGCGGCTCCGGCCGCGCGATGAAGTGTTCCTGACCGGTCCGACGCCGCGCCATGCCGACCTCCGTCGCCTGCAGGACAAGCGAATCAGCCAGAGTGCAGCGCGTCCAAACACATCCGCGCACAGCTCTCATTAGGAAAATCCGATGAAGGTCGCCAGTGACAGCAGCGCTCCGGTTCCGCCCAGGGCTGCGCCCGCCCAGACCAGGATGGCTGTGCCGGTGATGATGGCGGCGGAGGCCATGACGATGCCGATTTGCAGAAGGGCGGAGGCCGCATCGAAGCGGCCGTCGAGCCGCATGGCTTCGTCTCGCTCTGCCTCAGCTCGCTTGGCTCGGACCATCAGCTCGCGGCGCCCCTCATTGGTCTCTGGCTCGCTTTCCCAGCGGTCGATGCTGGCCCGCCAACGCTCCAGCATGCGGTCAACCTCTGCCTCACGGCCAGGGCGAGGGGAAACCAGCGGCAGCATATCGGCCAGCCCCCGAAGTGTCGTCTGCCGTACGGTTTTCGCTTGAAAGAACGACCACAGGTTAGCGCTTTCCACGTTCTTTAGCTGTGCCTCTGTCTTGGCGTCGTCTCCGGCAACCTCCGTGAGCGCAAGAGCCAAAGCGAGTGCGGCGATCAGCAGCGCGATGCGCCGGTTCCCTTTGGCTTCCTCGACAGCTTCGGTGACATTGACCATGGTGCCTTACCCCCAACGATAATTTGCGTTACCTAGTCAAATTTGCTGCGGGTCGGCAGGGTGTTTGCAGATCGCCTGCACGGCCCCGGTCGCAGTGCTGTTCATGCCGATACAGTCTCGCGTTGCTGCCAGCGCCGCGCTTAGAACTGCAGGTAGGAGCGGAAGCCAACGACCAGCGCGTCCCGTTGCATGTCGCCGCTGGGGTGCCAGATGCGGGTGAGGAAGGGTTGCAGGCTGAAGCCGGCCAGGACCTCGGCCACATAGGTCAGCTCAAGGTTCAGCTCGAAGTCGCGTACCACTGCTCCGTTACTGGTCAGGCGGTTGCGGTTGCGGTCGAAGCCGCGCACCGCATCGGAGAAGCGAGCATAGATCATGCTGAAGCCAAACCGGTCCCGCGGCCGCGTCGCAACGAGACCCGAGAGTACCATGCCGCCGTCGAGGTACAGGCTGATCGTGCTGCGGTCAGACGGCGCGACCGAGGCACGCCCGAATGCCGTGACGCCGCTCTCGGCATCGCCGCCGCGCAGGCGGTAGAGCTGGTGCTCGCCCACAGCGTAGAGGCCCCAGCTGCCGCGCAGGCGTAGCGGTATGCCCGATCCCGCCTGGTCGGCGAGCGGCCCGCCATCCTCTGCGAGCCGCTGGTGGTCAAACCGGCCCAGGTGGGCCCATCCGCCAAGCTTGAGTGTGCGAGCGAGCCTGGTGTCTCCGGGCGCCTGGTTGGCACTAACCTGGGCCTCGGCGAGCACCAAGGCGGGGTCGCGTGTTCTGAAGGCAAGGCCGTCCCGGTTCCGCCGCTGCTCGTCACCCGGCCCGGGTCCAGCAGGGTTCCCGTTAAACACGCCAAGCTGCAGCGTCACCCCCGGGCCGGGGTCCAGGGCGAGGAGGAGGCCCGGGGTTGATAGCGGATAGGCAGGGCCACCGCTCGGCAGGCTGAGTGCAGCGATGGTGGGCCAGTCACTCTGCAGGAAGATCTCGGCCGTTTGAGCAAAGAAAGAGTCCGCGTCCGCCACGAGCTGACCGCCCCTGAGCCGCACCGTGCCACCAAGCAACCGCTGCTCCAGCCAGAGTTCGGACAAGCGGACTGTTGGCGCGGCCTCGATGACGGCGATCGTGTTGATGCCGCCGATGAAGTCGCGCCGCATGCGTCCGGTGTTATGGATCAAGAACAGGTTCGTGTAGAGGCGCAGTCCGGTCAGCCCGGCGAGCCGCCTGAAGTCGACGGATAAGCTTGGCTCGAAGAGGCCCTGGTTGACCACTCCGCGCCGGTACCCGCCAGAGACGTTGGCCAGCACGTCGGCGCGGTACCAGAAGTTGTAATAGACGCCTCGCTCCGCCAGCCAGCGGCGGTGGCCGAGCAGGTCGCCGCTCCTGGGGAGGGCGGTGGCGATGGTCCGCTCCGGCAAGCCGTCCAGGAGATACTCCGGCTCGTCGGTGCGCCTGCGGACCTCGTCCGCAAGAGCGCTGGCAGCCGCCGCAACAAGAAGGACAACGCCAAGCCAAGCGTGGAGGAGCAGCGCCGCCAAGAGGGTCTTCCGGTCGAGCGAGGGAAAGACCAACGACGGATAGCCTGCGGCTGCTCCAAGCGTCAAGCAACGAAACTATGACACACTGGGACTGCAAGGAAAGACTGCTAACCAACGGCGGCGTCACGGAAAAATCTACAAGCAGGACCTCACATGACAGCGAGAGAAAGCATCAAAGTCTAGGTGCTAGGCTTCCCGTGGCCGACGGATCATGGCGTCCCAATCTGTCTTGTGGGTGGCGCTGGCGGCGCTTATTTGCGGCCGACGTCGCATGCGACTGCGTTATGAAATAGGGGGATTCCGATGTCAGAAGGCTCGTTCACCAATGGCTTTAAGTCGATTATCTCACGGTCCAATGAGACTGTTGCTTTAAGGCTAACCATTGTGTTTGGCAGCATCTGGTGTGTTTATGCGTTCACGATGCTTTCGCTCGTCCCACTATTGGTCCCGGCGGCACAAACCACATTGCTGTACGTTAGTAACTCGATCCAGTTAGTGGCGCTGCCCGCGCTTATGGTGGGAAGCGCCATGCTAGCCCGAAACAATGAACAGCGTGCGGCGGAGGATCATGCTGCGTTGGTTGAAATTCTAGCGGAAGTCCGCGAGGAACTTGCAATCTTGAAAGCTCTCTCATCGCAGCTTCAGCATGAGCGTGAGACGCCGTCTTGAAGGAATGCTGACGCTCGCGTCCCTCGAGAAAAGGTGCCCAAACACTTGGAGGCTCGCAACACGCTGCCATGGGCATTGCCAACTTGTTTGCGCGATAGTCGCGCGGAGGCCTTTGAGGTCTGGCAGCAGGCGACCTGCGCAAGTTGTTCGGCGCCAGCCCGCGCTTGCACAGCCGTCACCCGGCGGCCGCCGGCCGGCCGCAGGATGCCGCGCGGCCGCCGGCGCCCGCCCTCGGTTGAGGCGCGCAGGGGGCGGCCCACGGGACGGGGGCGCCGCCGGGCGCTACCCCTCGATGCGGGGGATGCGGCCGCTGCGGGCGAGCGCGGCCCAGCGCGCGACATCGGCGCGGAAATAGGCGGCGAAGCCCGCGGCATCGGTCGGGATCGAGATGGCGGAGATCTGGCGCAGCCGCTCCTGCACCGCGGATGCGGCCATGGCGGGACCTTGGTGCATGGGTCGCCCGGTTGGGCATCCTCGGGTAGGCTGCCGTGAGGGCTAACCTCGATGGCTAATGAGGCGCCCACCATGCCGTACAAGGCTAATGCCGACCGCCGGCACCGCATCCCGAAGCAGCGGCACCGGGTGACGAACTGGGCCTCCTACGAGGCTGGTCTGCGCGCCCGCGGCAGCCTCACCGTGTGGTTCACGGCGGAGGCAATCGCGGCGTGGCGTGCTGAGCCTCGCACCGGCCGTGGTGGTCAGCCCCGCTACTCCGCTCTGGCGATCACCACGGCGCTGACCCTGCGGGCGGTGTTCCGCCTGGCGCTGCGCCAGACCGAAGGCCTCATCACCTCCATCATCGGCCTGCTTGGGCTCGACCCCGCCGTGCCCGACCACAGCACCATAAGCCGCCGGGCCGAGACGCTAGACGTGCTGCGTCCTCGCCCTGGGCGCGAGCCCGTGCACCTGCTGGTGGACAGCACGGGATTGAAGCTCTGCGGCCCCGGCGAGTGGCTCGTGGAAAAGCACGGCACGAGGATGCGGCGCGGGTGGCGCAAGCTCCATCTCGCCACCGACGCCGACACCGGGCGGACCGTCGCGTCGGCGCTGACCGACAAGGATACCGATGACGGCTCGCGGGTCGGGCCTTTGCTCGACCAGGTTGGCGGACCAGTGGCGTCCTTCACCGGGGATGGAGCCTACGACCGGTATGACGTCTACGCCGCTGTTGCCGCGCGGCATCCGGCGGCCGGCGTCATCGTTCCACCCCGATCGAGTGCGGTACAAAGCGGTACAGCTAGGACCGAGCCGACGCAGCGGGACCGACATCTGCAGACCATTGCCGAGCGCGGCCGCATGGGCTGGCAGCGGGCGTCAGGGTATAACTGGCGCGCCCTTGCGGAGGCCGACATCTTGCGATGGAAGCGCGTCATCGGCGACGGCCTGCGCTCGCAGACTGACGGGCGTCAGGAAGCCGAGGTTGCCGCCGCCGCCGACGTGCTGAACCGCATGCTCCAGCTCGGACGCCCGGAGTACGTCCGCCTCACATGAGCCCAGATCAGAGTGGGGCGCCATGCGCCCATCTGTGGACGCCCCCTTCAGGGCAAGGGAAAACGTCAGGATTGCGGTGACGCGTCGTCGGATGCT
>NZ_JCACHU010000030.1:0-9399 GCF_059504005.1 Belnapia sp.
CACCATCTCACCACACCAAAAGCCACCTTGACCTGGTTATTTCGCGTCAAGTCCTAAGCCTTGGCGACCGCTACGCCGCTATGCTCAGAACGCCGTCATCGGCCAAGGCTGCCGCTGCCAAATCGGGCCTTTGTGAGAAGGGCGGGCTAGCGCCAGTATGGCCGGCTTGTCCCGGCGGGTAGCCCGATGAGGCTGTCGTAGGCTCGCCGGGCCACGCCATAGCAATCGCAGGTGGCCGCCTCGAGGCCGGGCCGGTCGGTGATTCGCATCCGGCCGACCCGGTAGCTGATCAGCCCCGCTTTCTGCAAAACGCCTGCGGCAACTGTCACTCCGGCACGCCGGACCCCAAGCATCATGGCCATGAACTCATGGGTCATCGGGAACTCGTCATTCCCGGCCCGGTCATGCGACATGAGCAGCCAGCGGGCGAGGCGCTGATCGACATGGTGCCGGCCGTTGCAGGCCCCTGTCCTCGCCACCTGCTCGAAATGCGCCAGCGCGTAGCGAAGCAGCAGCGGGCGAAGGCTCGGGATGTCGTCCAGGGCTTTGAGGAAGTCCGCCGCACCCATTCGCATGGCGGTGCCGGGCCCCTGAACTAACAACTCAAAGCTATCGCGGTCGGCGCCGAGCAGAACAGCGAGGCCACTCATGCCGTCGGGCCCAACCAGACCGATCTCTGCGCTGTCGCCGTCCTCCAGGGGGGCCAGTCGGGAAAGGTAGCCCGTTTCCGGGAAGTAGACGCTGCCGATTGGCTCCTCCGGCAGCTGCAGGCTCTTGCGGAACTCAAGCTTGACCAGCTCGAGCCGAGGCCAGAGCTGGGCGAGATCCGGAGGGGGCAGGGCTGCCAGCAGACGGTTACGAGGTGCGGGTAGAGGCTGATCGGCAATCGGCATGGATAGCTCCTGCGACAGATGTCGGTGGGAGCACTCGCCTCTCTCAGCCACCTGCACCGGAAAAATATCCGCAGGCGATGGGGTATATATAGGCCGTGATACATTAAATGTCTGCGCAGAATCGTACACTCACTTCATAAATAGTGAGCACGGCAGGCTTGGGTCTTTTCGATACTGGTCAGGCAAAAGGGTAGATCAAATCAGCCCTCAAAGCCACATAAAGCACTTGTTCCTCCATGTCGCCACTAGTCGAGAGCAGATCGAAAACACTGAAGCGGCCTGCTTTTGATAGCGGACTGGCCTGAGGCGAGCGCGCCCTACCGCAAGTGACGACGTCGAGGCGGTTGGCTCTGCCGTCGGATCTGACCCCAATCGCTATGTTATCCTTCCACTTCCTCATCGTTGTACGAGGTACATTATTCACAAAAATACTGAACTTAACCAATGTACGTCATCGCACATCCCATAATTATAGTATTCGTTCAGCAATAACTTGGAACTTCGACCCACAGCAGAAGCTTATCGCAGCCTTGATTGGGGGCTCTTTTTTTCGGAGACCCGAAAGGTTGCAGTAAGTGGTCCATTTCTCTTCCCTCGAAATCTCGTCTACGGAATCTTTTTCTGGCATAAGCTCGCCGGTCAAGGTATCGCCGCGCCTATCGCTTGCGACGCTGCCCGGCCTGCCGCGCACGGTACGCCGTCCAGGCTTCGACGTTGCCAGGCTCCGCCCCGGCATCCTTCATCTGGGATGCGGGGCATTTCACCGTGCACACCAAGCCGTCTTTACTCAACGAGCTATCGAAGCCAGGCCCGCCGCTATCCCCTCCGCATGGGGCATCATCTCCGCAAGCCTGCAGCGGCCCACCATGCGGGATGCCCTGCAGCCGCAGGATGGGCTCTACACCGTGCTCGAGCGTGGTCCGCACGGCGCCAGCGCTACCGTGGTTGGCACCCTCAGTGAGGTCGTCTTCGCGCAAGAAAATCCGGCTGCTTTTTTGGCCCGCTTCACTGACCCGGCGATCCGGCTTGTGACATTGACAGTAACTTCCTCGGGCTACTGCTTAGATCCAGCCACCGAACGGCTCGCCGTTCGCCATCCTGATATTCAGAAGGATCTCCACGCATCTCTGCCCAGTAGCGCACTGGGCATTCTCGTGAGCGGACTGGCGAAGGTTCGCAACGCAGGCCGGCGCCCTCCTGTCGTGATGTCCTGCGACAATCTGCCGGCGAACGGCCGGATCCTGCGCCAGACGGCGATCGATTATGCGGCGCTGTTCGATGACGAACTCGCCGGCTGGATCGCCAGTTCGGTGCAGTTCCCGTGCTCGATGGTGGACCGCATCACGCCAGCGACGACCGGGGCCGATCTGGCCGATGCTGCGGCGACGCTTGGCGTGTTCGACGCGGCGCCGGTCTCCGCCGAGCCATTCCGCCAATGGGTCATCGAGGACTTTGACGGCCCGCGTCCTGCTTGGGAGGCAGCCGGTGCGGAGTTCGTGCCGGATGTGGCGCCCTGGGAAGCCTCCAAACTGCGGCTGCTCAACGGCACGCATATGGCGGTAGCATATCTCGGCTCGTTGGCCAGGCTACAGACTGTCGCCGACTTCGTGGATGATCCGGTCTTTGCCGCCTATGCCCTGCGCTTCATGCTGGCGGAGCAGTTGCCGACTCTGCCGCCGAGCAAGCATGACATCCACGCCTATGCTCATCAACTCATGCAACGCTGGCGCAATCCCGGCATCGTACACCAACTCAGCCGGGTCGGCCGAAATGGTTCGGAGAAGCTACAACCGCGGTTGCTTGCCTCGATATGGGAGAACCTGGAAGCTGGCCGCCCGGCGCCTTGTACGTTGCTTGCTGTAGCAGCCTGGATCTGCTGCGCGTCGGGATGCGTCGGCCACGGCCATGCCGCGGAAACTCAGGACCCGCTGGTTGAGCGCATGCATGCGCTGGGTGCAACTGCGGGGAACGACACGGAGCGTCTCACCGCCTCAGTGCTAGCGATGGAAGACATCTTCGGGCGAGATCTGCCGCGGCATGAGGCGTTCCGGCTAGAGCTGACGCAGGCGGTTGGTGATCTTCAGCGCATGGGACCGCACGCCACCGTCACGGCTTTGCTGGCGGCCTCCCAGAAGAGTTGTAGGTGAGAATTAAGATGACAATACAGGACATGGATTCCGCCCGCGTGGAAGCATTACGCATCCAGGCCGTTCTTTTTGATATGGATGGCTTGCTGGTAGACACCGAGAGCTTGGCCATGCGGGGCCTGGAGCAGGCCGCCACCGAGATGGGAATTTCGGCGCCGGAAAGCTTCCGCCACGCGATGATCGGTGTTCCTGCCGACCGTTGCCGTGTTCTCGTGCAGGAACGCTTCGGCCCAAGCTTTCCTGCTGAAGACTACCTGGCAATGGCGAACCGGCACATGGATGCCATGATCGAGGCCGGTGCGCTGCGGCTGAAACCGGGCGTGCGCTGCCTGCTCTCGCATCTCGAGGCGCTGGAAATACCGAAGGCAGTTGCGACATCCTCGAGCCGGGTCAAGGCGGAACGCCATCTCCGCAGCACTGGCATTCTGGGCCGGTTCGACGCGATCGTAACCCGCGACGATGTCGCTCGCGGCAAGCCGCATCCGGACTTGTTCTTGCAGGCGGCCCAGAAGATCGGTACGTATTCAGAACATTGCCTGGCGCTCGAGGATTCCTACAACGGCGTACGAGCCGCTTATGCGGCCGGCGCCACCGTGATCATGGTGCCGGACCTGCTGCCGCCAACCAATGAGATGCGGGAGAGATGTGCCCTGATCGCCACCGACCTGCATGCGGTGCGGCCACTCATTGTCGCACCGCCACCTTGAACAGGAACTGCGCCGGCCATGGCCGGCATAGTTGAGGTCAGTAGGCTAGACGTCCGGTTTGAGCAGCGGCGTTGAGTTCGGCCCAACCAATGCACGCCTTGGCTGGCCTGACCAGAGTCATAACACCTCATGTGCGGTCGTAGGGCCAAGCTGTTCAGACGCGAACTGCCACAAGCATTGAGGACGCACACGATCCGGCGAGGGAATAGAGGATATGGGTAGAAACTTGGTTCTGGCGCGTGTTGGACGCAACTCGCTGCATCGCTGCTGGGTCGATCCCGGAAGGTCGCGCGATTGGGATCTCTATCTTTGCCCGTTCCAAGAGCTGCCTCCACAAACGGACATTGACTGCATAATGGGAAATGTCATCCCCGGCCCCAAATGGACGGGCTTGCGGCAGCTGCTGAACGATTGGGATGGTTGGCGGCAATACGACTTCATCTGGCTACCCGATGACGACATCCTCGCCAGCCAGGATACGATCAGCGCCATGTTCAATGCAGCACGGGCGCTACGTTTCCAGCTTTTCGCACCGAGCTTACACGAAGCATCCCACTACGCGCATTACACCACCATGCGAAACCGAAGCTTCTTTGCGCGGCGTGTCGGCTTCGTGGAGATCATGGTGCCCGGCTTCAGTAGCACAGCGCTGGAGCGACTGCTTCCAACCCTCGAATTGTCAACGACGGGTTGGGGCTGGGGGCTCGACTCCGTCTGGCCGAAGCTTCTCGACTACCGCGACGTTGGCATCATCGACGGCGTCCCGGTTCTTCACACGCGGCCGGTAGGCCAGTTCAGGGACGTGGATCTCGGTCGCCGCGTAAACGAGGAGTCCGACCGCATCCTTGCCAGTCAGCAATGCGGACAGCGCATGGCGACCTTTGCCGGCATCGACTCGAAGCTGCAGGAAAAGCAAATCGGTGCCGACGAACTGCTGGTCGATTTGGTCGAGGGCTGGCGCTACTTGCTCCCGCGCGATCCGAAGGTCATGCGCTGGATTGTGGAGCATCAGGCTCCATCCTTTGAGTGGACGCCCTACCGCGTCGGAGGCTTCCCAACCTCTCCCGGCTAGGAGATCTGTGCGCTGCACAATCTCGCCTGCTCAGCTTCGTCCACCCGGCCATCACCACGAGGCTACTCCCCCATCAGGCCCGCACGTCGCTTCGCGACCTCATGCTGGAAGATGGCGTCCAAGATCTCGTTTGGGACGGACTTGGCCGGGCGGGAGGTTATTGCCCGGATAGTGGCAATATCCAGCTTGGGTTCGCGGGCAGCAGTCAGCAGGCCGTTGTTCTCCTGCTCGGTGTCGGTGAGCTGGGTGTAGCAGAAGCCCGCGATTCCGGTGCTGTCCAGCAAGGCCCCGACCAGCGCCCCATAAAGCACCAGCAGCTCCTGTGCGTCGTTCGTCGTGGCATAGCCATACCAGTTCTCCCCCTCGGCAGGCTTGATGCTGAGGCCCCCGAACTCGCTGACCACCACTGGCTGCTGCTCGAAGGTCTGACCGTCCACCAATAGACGGTTATGTGCCGGGCGGATCGCCTCGAAGGTGCGCCGGAGCGCCTCGGCAGAGCCGTAGCGCTCGGTTAGCCTGGCGGGGTCCATGGCGTAGTCGTGCACACCGAAGATGTCGCCGACGGCGTTCTGCCAGCCATCGTTGCCGATCACCGGACGCGTAGAGTCCAGCGTCTTCGTCAGATGGTACAGCGCCTTCACGTACGCACGCTGGGCCGGGTCGTGCTCCAGGTCCGGCACGCCCCAACTCTCGTTCAACGGAACCCAGGTGATGATGCAGGGGTGGTTGTAGTCACGCCGGACCGCATCTGCCCACTCACGACAAAGCCGTTGGGCGGCCCGCTCATCGAACTGGAAGGCATTGGCAGCCTCGCCCCAGACAAGCACGCCCAGCCGGTCACACCAGTAGAGGAACCGTGGGTCCTCGATCTTCTGGTGTATGCGCACGCCATTGAAGCCGAGTTCCTTGACGAGTTCGACCTCCCGCCGGATGGCCTCGTCGCTTGGCGGCGCCAGATGCGACTGCGGCCAATAGTTCTGAGACAGCACCAAGCGCAGGAACAGCGGCACGCCGTTCAGCAGCAGCCGGCCGTCCACGGCTTCAATCCGACGTAGGCCGAAGTAGCTTTCGACCAGGTCGAGTACGGAGCCATCGGCCGCCAACAACTCGATCGAGGCGTCGATCAGGTGGGGATGGTGGGGTGCCCAGCAAACCGCTTGGACCCTATGCATGCGCCGGGGCAGAACGATTTCGCGGTCCAACACCGCCCCGGCCAAGGCATAGATGTCGTCCACCAGCGGTCGCCCGCGGAGCGACAGACGCAGGCGGAGGTGAGTTGCCTCGGCTGAGCGGCCGCCCACCCGCAATCGCATCTGGGCAGCGAAACGGTCCGGATCGGCGGTCCATCGCACTTCCTCGACGAAGGCTTCGCCCAACGGCTCCAGCCAGACCGGCTGCCAGATACCCGTGGTCCGGTGGTACCAGATCTCGGCCGGCTCAGGATCCCAATATTGCTTCCCGCGCGGCTGGGTCAGATCCAGCGGGTCGTCATAGGCGCGCACGACGATGACCTGCTCGGTCTCGGGAGAGAGGTAGGCGGTAATGTCGAGGGTGAACGGTGTGTGCCCTCCCTCGTGACGCCCGGCGAACTGGCCATTGACCCAGACCCGGGCCTCGTAGTCCACCGCGCCGAACGTCAAATGGAGCCGAGGCGCTCGCCCGGCCAGGGGGAGGTCGAACACCCGGCGATACCAAACGACCGCGTGGTAGCCTCGCTCCTGGATGCCGCTTGCTGAGGACTCCGGTGGGAAGGGGACGAGGATCTCCCGATCGAAGGCTTCGGCGCGCCTCGGCCAACCCTCCTGGATGCCGCGGTCCTCGTCGTCGAAGGCGAAGCCCCAGGGTCCCCGCAGATCGACCCACCCGGACCGACGAAGCTGGGCTCGAGGGTGCCTGGCCACTGCCCAATCAACGGTTGCGTCCAACATTAAAATCCTCGAGGGCGACTAGATCATGAACGAGATTTTGGCACTCAATCAACATGGATGGCCGGATGGGCGTATAGCTGCCGAACTCGTCTGTTGTGCAACGATGTCCGCTCGGCTTCGACACCGGGCACCTCCGTAGCAGGCGTGTAGTCTCCCCTTCAAGCCGCGCGAGCTTGTAGCCGCGCCAGGCCGAAGAACGTCGCTCCTGACAAACGTTCACTTGCCACAATAGGCCTTACCGCAAGTGAGCGAGGGCTTGCCTAATTGGGGCGCGGCTCTCCTTCTGCCCTTGATTCTATACGTCAGTGACGTATAAGTGTATAAGTGGTGTCATGGATCTCGAGTACGACTATGACAAGGATGAGGAAAACCGCCGCAGCCGCGGTCTTCCCTTCGACCTTGGCGCGGTCGTGCTAGCGAACCGGGTGGCTGAGTTCGAGGATGACCGGCGGGATTACGGCGAGCGTCGCGTGATCGCGTACGGGACCATCGGCGGCGAATTGCATGTGTGCGTTTACACAATGCGAGGCACTACATACCGCATCATCTCTCTACGCAGGGCGAAGAAAGAGGAGAGGCAGAAATGGCAACCAAAACCGTGAAGGCCACGCCGGAGATGATCGAGGCTGCCATGCGCTCGGTAGATTGGGAGGCACAGGCCGCAGTCACCGATGAGGAAATCGATGCGCACATCGCGTCTGATCCTGACGTGGCACCCGATATGTCCGATCGTGCTGCCACCGCATGGATTGTGCAGCGGGTGCGGCGCCAAAGCGGTCTGTCACAGGCAGCGTTCGCTACGCGCTACGGAATCCCCGTTCGGAGCCTGCAAGAGTGGGAGCAAGGCCGCCGAGAGCCGGAGGCCACCGTGCTGTCCTATCTGCGGGTCATCGAGCAGATCCCGGACGCCGTGACACAGGCGCTCAGCAAGGCGGCCTGACCACTGGGGCAGGGGAGGGATCTTCCCGGTCCTGTCAGCGCTCGCGCCAACCCTTACGACGCGAGATGATGGCCGGCTTCGGTTACGCCCCTTGCGGGATAGCAAGCGCAGTGGTGGCGCGACGGAGTTGAAGCAGCCGACAAGCTGTGGCGCTTGGCTTGGCTACAACAATGCAAGTTCTTGAATAATATAGTGGAACAAACCCACCGGCGCGTTAAACGCTTGGTTAGACCGGGCTTGGCTTCGGCAGTTTCCACACAGCACGGCGGACACTGGCAGGTTATGAGGCGATGGCAATAATCAGAAAGGGGCAGGTACGAAAGGTTGGCGGACGCGACATGCGGACCCAAGCCACCTTTGTCGCCAAGCTGTTCCAGGTGGCCGCCTGATCCGGAGCCTGTCGCGGCTATTCGCAACTCGCCGCAAACTTCGCAACCAAACCGAAATAAGCGGGGTTGCCGGCGCGGCCTGAACTCCGCTTTTGCATCGCACGCGGCCAGCCAACTTCGCCAGCCCTGGAACAACAATTTGACGGTGCCGATTACCGGATGGCGGGGTCATGTCGGTGTTACAGTTCGTGCAGGTTCGCCAGCAGACGCTCAAGGTCACGCAGATTAACGGTGCCTGTCTTTTCGAGCACAGCGCGAACCTGCGTCCGGATCGTAGCTTCACGGAGGCTGCGTGCATCTGCAACCGCACGCTTGGTTGTGCCGCCGTGCAGCGCGCGAGCTACTTCCGCTTCCGCCCGGGTGAGGCCAAACAGCTCCTGGAGCAGTTCCACTTTGGGCGCGACGTGCTCAAACTGCGCATTGCGCTCAGGCACGCTGCGTGTCTCGCCGCGTCTGGTGTTGGCCTTCGGCGAGTAGCCGAGCTCACGCAGCAGCCGGGCCACTGTTGGTCGGCTCGCCGGGTGGCCTGCAGCGCTTAGCGCTTCGCTGAGTTGTCGCAGCGAGCGGCGCTTGCCTTTGGTGCGCTTCCCCATGGGATCACCGGCTGTCTCAGGCTCCAGCAGGTTTTCCAGTGCCGTGGTGAGCCCAGCATCCTGCCTTTCACGTGCCGGGCGCCCGGCGCCTTGGCGTCGAATGCGCTCCGGTGTACGGTCCGCCAGGCCAGAGGCCAGTTCGCGCTGGCCACGCGCGATGGTGTGCCGGTCCAGCCCCGTGATCTCGGCAAGCCGTTGCACTCCGCCGTGACCTTGGCGGGTGGCCTCAACGGCGGCAAACCAGCGACGCTGCTGCTCATCCAGGCGGCTGATCAGCAGGTTGATCTGCCGATGCAGCAGCTGATCGGGATGGGGCTGGCGTGAGCGACAGGCAGCGCAGCCGCACTGATGCAGAACAGAGGCAGCCATGATCACCTCCGCGCCAAGGTCTTGAGACGTAATGGCGAGTTTAGCGCATGTGCTCGGCAAACCATTGGATAAATTATTGCGTGCCGTGCCCTAGGCGTCGAGTAGCCGTGGAAGAACCGGCCCTCCTGGTGCTCGTGCAGCGGCACGTCGGTCGCGTCCAGGTCGAGGACGATCTGCCGAGGCGCGGCGCAGCGCGTGTCGAGGAAGAGGTCCACGAACATGGCCTCGATCGCCGCGCCGTCATGGCCTATCCGGTGATAGCGACCGGGATCGCGTGTGTTTCGGTGTGGAAGAATGGCTCTGTCCCAGTTTCCGTGCTCGTCGGGCGTTGGTGTCGCGTCCTTTCTCCGAGGGAGCGGCA
>NZ_JCACHU010000031.1:0-9335 GCF_059504005.1 Belnapia sp.
AGCCAGGCCACGCAGATGCCTTTCGATCAGGCTCCGCTCACCACTCTCGATGCAAAGCGCTCTTCAGATCCCAAGCTGCCAGCACATGCCCTTGCGGAACAGCACCAGCAGACAAGGCGAGAGCGCCTGCTTACTTCCAAAAGACCGATGCAACTGTCAAAGAACCCGCCTCCCTCCGCTCGGCGCGCCATCACTGGCGCGGCCCAGAACCGACAGAAAGCGACCCCGCATCGCTGCAGGGCAAAAACCGGTGCCCGAAGGCACAAAGATCAGGGTTTAGCAGCCGAGCGGCCCTCGATCTCCAAACACCGCCAGCAACACCAAAAGGCGCCACCGGCCAGCCTGGAAAGAGCAACCGCCCCGCTACAGGGCACCCGACTTGGCACTCACAAGCACCAGTTTCAGGCCCGCTCCGGGGCCGCCCCCGGAGCCTCCGCCTCAGCGGCGGATCACTGAAGTAGTGCCTCTCGACACCCACTTCAAGGCCCAGTCACCCGGACCTTTTTGGAAGCAATCCGCCTTGCAGCGGATGGCCGATATGGAGCCTCTCAGCCCCACCGTCAAGACCTAGTTGCCCAAGCCTCCCAACCAAACCGCCCTGCGGCAGACCACCAAGATGTAGCCTTTCAGCCCCTACTTCAAGACCCAGTCACCTGGACCTCTGGAAAGGATTCGCGCCACAGCAAGTACTTCATTTAAGATTCCCGAGACTTGGCTTCAAGCCCGGCGAGACATCTTTCGAAAGAGCACCGCCTCACAGCGGGGCGCCTATCTGGCAGTCCAGCTAATCAAGTTCAAGCCCCATAAAGCAGCCCATCACGCCTTTCGGGCCGATCCTCCGCGCTGGCCGAACTGGCGCCGCTTGGAATGACCGCGTGATGCGCCACCCACCTCCATGGTCTCCCCGGCAGCCAAGGCCAGCACCCGCCCCGAGGGGCGCGTCGCCAGCACCGCCTCAATCCACTCGTTGAGCCGGCCGCTCTCCGCCAGGGCACCGTCGATGTCCCGGTAAACCTCCGGAAACCGCAGCGCCATCCAGCGCCAGGCGACGAGCCGGCGATGCACCCGCTCGGCCAGTTGCAGCGTCTCCTGGCTGGCCCGGCTGGGGGGCGGCAGGTGCCCCGCCCGCGGCGGCGGCGCCGTCCGGCCCAGCGCATGCTCCACTGCCCAACCCGCCAGCCGCTCGATGCCCTCGTCCCGCTCGTCCACCGGGCACATCGCATAGGTCCAGCGGTCCAGCAGGGAGAGCTCCCACACCCCGTCCACCGCCGCGGCAATGGCGATCTGCGTCGACAGGTCGCCCAGCCGGTAGTTCGGGTCATCGCGCCGCAGCACCGACCGCTCGATCCGCCGCAGCGTACCGAACAGGCTCTCGGTGCCGATCTCGGCCGCCACCGCGGCGACGATATCTGCATCGGGGGCCACCGGCGGGCGCAGATCCCCTGGCGCCGCGGGGCCCGCCGCCAGCGCATGGGCAATCGCCGCCGGGTCGCCGCCGCCCTCGAGGACAGCCACGATCCCCTCCGCATGCGCGCCCCCGAATCGTCCGGCGCGGCCGCCGATCTGCTTGATCTCCTGCACCGTCAGCGGGCGGTCCTGCTGCCCATCCCATTTGGTTAGCGCCGAGAACACCACCCGCCGCAGCGGGCCGATGTTCAGCCCCATGCCGATCGCATCGGTCGCCACCAGCACCTCAGCCTCGCCTTCCCGGAAGCGTCGCGCCTCGGCCCGCCGCACCGTGGGGCCGAGCGCGCCATAGACCACCGCCACGCTCCGCCCGCGCCGCAACAGAGCCGCGCGGAGCTCAAACACCTCCCGCCGCGAGAACGCGATCACCGCATCGCCGCGGCCGATATCATCCAGCGGCACCGGATCCGCTGCCGCGGCCAGCGGCCCCATCCGCTCCAGCCGCACCTCCTCCAGCGGGTCGCCGCAGAGCCGGGCGATGCGCCCGATCATCGGCGCCGCATCAGGGGCACCCAGCACGATCACCGTCCGCGCAGGCACCCCCATGATGGCCGCCGTCCAGGCCGGGCCCCGCTCGGGGTCGGCCAGCATCTGCGCCTCGTCGATCACCGCCACATCGACCGGTGTGCGGAAGGGGCACATCTCCACCGTCGCTGCCGTATGGCGGCTGCCAGGGGCAAGGATGCGCTCCTCCCCGGTCGAGAGCGCGGTGGGCACGCCGCGCGCCTCCAGCGCCTCCCGGTACTCATGCGCGAGAAGCCGAAGCGGCCCGAGCGCCAGCCCGGTCTCCGCCTCCGCCAGCCGCGTCAGCCCGAAATAGGTCTTGCCCGAGTTGGTCGGGCCCAGGCAGGCGATGATCCGACGGTTCAGGGCGCGGGCGGTGACGAAATGCGCGGCATAGCGGTCAAGACCCGCTACGCGGGCGACAGCCGCATTGGTCACACCGCGCGGTTCGGCCCGGGCCTCGCGTGGTGCCGGCGGCGGGGCACCGGCCTCGGCCTTCCGCCACTCGGGCAGCGAGGCTCGCAGGCCCTCCAGGACGGCAGGGTCGAACTGGGGCTCCCGCACCGTCCTGCCGCCCTCGCGGACCACCACTTGGCGGGCAACGGGCAGGCGGCCGGCGCGGATCCAGCGCTCCGCCTCCGCCCCGGTGCAGCCCAGCAGCGCCGGCACCGCCCCAGCGCCGATCAGGGACGCCTCCCATGCCTCCAGGCGGCGCTCCTCCTCGGCTCTGGTCTCGCGTGCCGCCCGTGCCGCGCTGCGCCGTTCGGCCCGGCGCTGGCGCTCTGCCTCGACCGCCCGGCGGGCGAAGGCAGCGGCATCCGGGCCGGACAGCGCGAAGGCCTCAGCAACGAAGCGGGCGCAATGCCCGACCGCCTCCATCGTGGCCTCCCCGGCTGGCCCTTTCGGCAGCTCGTCCAGCGCGGCGGCGAGCGCCGTCTCGGGCACGCCGTAGCCGCCGAGCCGAGCCAGCACCGCCTCACGCAGTGCCGCCAGCAACTCGGCATCCCCAGCATCCGGGGCGCCGATGTTGGCCATCGCCACATCAAGGTCGTCGCGCCGCACCGGCAGGGCTTCGGCACGCTTGGCCAGGGCCTCCAGCCGCCTGCGCCAGTCGGCCTGCTCGCCGGCGCCGCCACTCACGGAACGGGAGAGGTGGTTTTGGCCCATGACAGTCTCCTGCGCAGGACCTGCCCGGTGCCGGGAAGGTCGTGTCGGCAGGTTAGCGTTCGGGCAACCCTGGCGTTCGATCGCCCAGGCCGAAGGCTATTTGTCGTCCTCGCTGTCGGGTGCCATTGGGACGCCCTGCGCATTGCCGCCGCCGTAGCGCACGTTCCCGCCCGGGGTCAGGATGGACGGGTCCGTCTCCTCGCTGGATTGGCCACCTTCCTTCCTCCGCTCTGCCGCGGCCTCGGGCCGCCCCCGGCTCGCCTGGTCCTGCCCCGCCGTGCTCGTGCCGTCGTCCTGCTTCTTGGCCATCAGATCCAACTCCTGCGCATCGCTACCGGGTGACGAGCACAGGCAACGCGCGAAGGCCATAAATGGCGCCAGCATTCTATTGCCGAGCGCCAACGGATGCTTACCGCCAGCCAAAGCATACGGCAGGTAGCCTGGCGCAACCGTCCTTGTCGGCAGCTAGCCAGCTTGCATTCGTCGGAGCCGTCAGGCTCGACAGGAGTTTCTGCACCAATCCTGCTGGCGGAAAGGAGTTGCACCTTCGCGGAAAGCAGGCGTTGGCCTTCGATGCTGAACGAAGATTGTCTGAATATCCGCCTTGGCGATTACCTAGATCGCCGCCGAGATCCTCGTCCTGAGGCTGCAACCGATGCGGCCGCTGATGAGGGTGACGCAGCACTGGACGACACGGAGAGTGGAGGGTAGCGCGAGGCACGCTTGGTCCTGCCCCTGATGTGGTTCGGGATTACGCAACTCGTCGGGCTTTTTTGGCCGTATCCCAAAGTGATCCAGCGCAAGGAATAGCCTTGCGGCTTCATTGGCCGCTCTCGTCATCCAAACTCTAGCCTTCTGCCGATCGCCGCCTCGACGCTGCCATCAGTCGGGCAGGTGACTTCGATGGTGCCGCCGTGATCGCCAGCATCTCGCATGCGGCTGATGTGGCCGAGCGGATTGCGCGCTAGGCCGAGGCTCCTATCGCAGACGCCTCGAGCAGTACCTATGCTCCCGGCATATGCTTGTCGGTATCCATATCGACGAGGATGTCAGCATCCTCAGTTGCCGTAGCTAGAAGCTTGAAAATGTTTGGTCATTCTGTCGGCAAGAGGGTTTCCTAAGGTCAGCTGAACCGCTTCGGCGATACCGGCACCTCACTTCCGGCCCAGTAGATCAACCGGCAGCTATGATCTGCCAATGGGATGCCGGTGAAGGCGCTGGAGATAGCGGCTCTCGCATTGGCAGCACAACGGCGCCATCTTCCCGCGGTGCCCGCTGCTATTGCCTCGTCTCCACCTGTTGACCACGGCCCGCCGACCGAGGCGCTGGCCGGCCTCGTCGAGCGGGTCACCTACCACAACGCTGAAAACGGTTTTTGCGTGCTGCGGATCAAGGCGCGTGGGCAGCGTGACCTGGTCACGGTCGTCGGGCACGCCGCCTCGATCTCAGCCGGCGAGTGGGTGCAGCTCTCTGGCACCTGGATCAACGACCGCACCCATGGTCTGCAGTTTCGGGCGGGGTTCCTGAAGGCCACGCAGCCCACCACACTGGATGGCATCGAGAAGTATCTTGGCTCGGGCATGATCCGCGGGATCGGTCCGGTTTATGCCAAGAAGCTGGTGCGGGCATTCGGAACGGCGGTCTTCGAGCTGATTGAGGCTGAGCCCGACCGCTTGCGCGAGGTCACCGGCATCGGTCCCAAGCGCGCGGCGCGCATCGTTGCGGGCTGGGCAGAGCAGAAGGTGATCCGCGAGATCATGCTCTTCCTGCATGCCAACGGGGTTGGGACGTCGCGGGCTGTGCGGATCTACAAGACCTATGGCGCGAATGCCGTGCAGGCCATCACCGAGAACCCCTACCGGCTGGCACGCGACATCCGCGGCATCGGCTTCCGCACCGCCGACATCGTCGCAGGCAAGCTCGGCATCGAGCCCACGGCGATGATCCGGGTCCGCGCCGGCATCTCCTTTGCCCTGGCCGAGGCCACCGGTGAGGGCCATTGCGGGCTACCGGTCGGGGAACTGACCACGCTTGCCGGCCAGCTGCTGGACGTCCCTCCCGACCTGATCGAAACCGCGCTCACCCTCGAGCTTGAGGCCGGCGAGGTGGTGGCCGACACATTGGAGGGTGATCGTTGCGTGTTCCTGGCCGGCCTTTATCGCGCCGAGCAGAGCATCGCCGAGCAGCTGATGCGCCTGGCCACTGGCCGGCAGCCCTGGCCGGCGATCGATGCCGACAAGGCAATCCCTTGGGTGGAGGGACGCACCGGCCTCGCCCTGGCCACCAGCCAGCGGGAGGCCATGCGGCTGGCGCTCTCCTCCAAGGTGCTGGTGATCACCGGTGGCCCCGGCGTGGGCAAGACCACGCTGGTCAACTCCATCCTGCAGGTACTCCGGGCCAAGGGGGTGGAGGTGGCCCTGTGTGCCCCAACGGGTCGGGCCGCCAAGCGCCTGACCGAGAGCACGGGCCTGGAGGCCCGGACCATTCACCGCCTGCTGGAGAGCGATCCCAAGACGGGCGGCTTCAAGCGCGATGACATGAACCCACTGGCCTGCGAGCTGTTGGTGGTGGACGAGACCTCGATGGTGGACGTGCCGCTGATGCGGGCCCTGCTCCGGGCGCTGCCGGACAGCTCGGCCCTGCTGCTGGTCGGTGATGTGGACCAGCTGCCGAGCGTCGGGCCTGGGCAGGTGCTGGCCGACATCATCGGTTCAGGCGCCGTGCCGGTGGTGCGGCTGACGGAGGTGTTTCGCCAGGCTGCCGAGAGCCAGGTCGTGGTGAATGCGCACCGCATCAACCGCGGCCAGCTGCCCGAGCTCAAGTCAGCCACGGGCAGCGACTTCTTCTTCGTGGAGGCTGACGAGCCCGAAGATGGCGTCCGCAAACTGCTGGCCATGGTGCGCGAGCGCATCCCTGCCCGGTTTGGGCTCGATCCGATCCGGGACGTCCAGGTGCTGTGCCCGATGAACCGGGGAGGATTGGGTGCGCGGGCGCTCAATATCGAGCTGCAGCAGGCACTCAACCCGCCGGGCGAGCTCCGGGTCGAGCGCTTTGGCTGGACCTACTGCCCCGGCGACAAGGTCATGCAGGTGGCTAACAGCTATGACCGCGATGTGTTCAACGGCGATCTCGGCGTGATCACGGGTATCGACCTGGAAGCCGGTGAACTCACCGCCAGCTTCGACGGCCGGCCGGTGACCTACGGCTTTGGCGAACTTGACGAGCTGGTGCTGGCCTACGCCACGACCATCCACAAAGCGCAGGGGTCGGAGTACCCGGCCGTGGTGATCCCGCTCACGACGCAGCACTACGCCATGCTGGCCCGCAACCTGCTCTACACCGGCGTAACCCGCGGCAAGAAGCTGGTCGTGCTGATCGGGCAGCGCCGGGCATTGGCCATCGCGGTCCGCAACCAGGGCGCCCGCCGGCGCTGGTCGAAGCTCCGGGAGTGGTTGGCGCCAGGCGGCGCCTCAGCTCGTGCCCTCGCTGCCGCCAGGAGCTGAGTATGCCGCCACGAGCCCGGGTATCCCGCCCACGCCTGACCCCGGCTTCGGCGGCTGGTGAGGACCCCTCCGAGCCCTCGTCTGCCCGCCCCAAGTCGAAAAGGGCCACGCCCGGCTTGCGCACGCTCAGCACTGAGGCGCTGCTGCAGCTCGGCGCGCAGCGTTTGGCCGAGCTGCTAATGAGCCAGGCCAAGGGTGATGCCGCGCTGGCCCGCACGTTGCGCCTCGAGCTGGCTGGGATGGATGGAGGTGGCCTGCTCATGACCGAGGTGGAGAAGCG
Organism: Belnapia sp.; assembly: GCF_059504005.1. Classification (NCBI taxonomy): domain Bacteria; kingdom Pseudomonadati; phylum Pseudomonadota; class Alphaproteobacteria; order Acetobacterales; family Roseomonadaceae; genus Belnapia; species Belnapia sp. The sequence continues at coordinate 6,922 of NZ_JCACHU010000031.1, forward strand.
GCTCCGCACCATCGGGCGCTCGCGTGGGTTCGTCGAGTGGGACAAGGTACGGCCCCTCGCCCGCGAGCTCGACAGCTTGCGCGAGACAATCGCCGGGCCGCTGGCCAAGACCAACCCGCGCGCGGCCGTGGCGCAGATGCGGCTGCTGCTCGGCCTGGCCACTAATGTATTCGAGCGCAGCGATGATGGTAGCGGCGTGCTCGGCGAGGTGTTCCGGCAGGCCGGTGCCGAACTTGGGCGGCTCTGGACGTTGCTGCCGAACCGCAATCCGGTGGCGCTGGCCAGCGAAGTGCTGGCGCTCTGGGACGCCGATGGGTATGGCGAGACCGACCGCTTGTTGGATGCGGCTGGCCCGGCGCTCGGCCCGGAGGGGCGGGCGGAACTACGCCGGCTGCTACAGGCGCGTCTCGCCGCACTGCCGCTGTCCCGCACGCCCGACGCACTCGAGAGCTGGCACGGTCGTGGCCAGATCACCTTTCGCCTGCGCTACCTGGCCGACCTTGAGGACGATGTTGATGCCTATATCGCTGCCACTGAAGAGGGTGGCCGGGCGGAGAACTTCGCCGGCGATATTGTCCAACGCCTGATCGGTCATGGGCGTCCCGCCGAGGCGCTCGCCTGGCTGGACCGGGCATCTGGCCGGCATGAGGGCGAGGAGATCCGGCAGGCCGATCTGCGCATTGCCGCACTGGACGCGCTTGGGCACTGCGAGGCCGCACAGGCCCTGCGCTGGGAGGCGTTCTGCCGCTGGCTGACGCCTCAACACCTGCGCCCCTACCTCCGCGGCTTGCCGGACTTCGAGGATGTTGAGATGGAGGATCGGGCCATGGCGCAGGCGCTGGCCCATCCCGACCGCAACCTGGCACTGAGCTTCCTGGTTGGCTGGCCCAACCTCGAAGCCGCGAACCGGCTGGTACGGGCGCATCACGGCGAGATGGACGGGCGCGACTATGGCCGGCTCCGCCCGGCAGCCGAGGCGTTGGCCGAACGATACACGGCCGCTGCCACACTGCTGCACCGGACCATGGCCGAGGATGTTCTGCGCCGGGCTTCCTCGCGGCAGTATCAGTATGCGGCGCGCGATGTTCGCGCCTGCGTAGGCCTCGCGCCGCTGTTGCCGGCAGAGCCGGGGCTCGAGGACCATGCTACCTTCCTAACACGGCTCAAGCGCGAACATGGCCGCAAGGCCGGGTTCTGGGCCCTGTTGAAAGGCCAAGGCTGACGTTGATCCGTCGCGCCGGTTTCAGCAACGACGCCCCAATGCCGGTCACCGAAGCGCTTGGTCAGACATCATCGTCCAGGGCATCGAGGTCGACCTGCTGGATCGAGAACCAAATCGGCTCGGGACTGCGCGCAGCGGTGCGCAGGATCGGCTTGGCTGCCGACAACAGCTCATCGAGCGAGCGGAAGGGGTTTACCGCCTCCTCGCCATCGCTGGTTCGCATCAGCAAGGCGTACCCAGCCTTGCCCGCCCGCGGCGATGTTGCCGGCTTTGGCGCCGCCGCGCTGCGCCCCGCGCGGGCGGGAGCAGCAAGCCTTGGCTGCGGCTCAGGCTGTGCAAGCGAAAGTGGCGCTGGCGGCGGTGGCTTCTCCTGCTTGGTCAGCGGCACATCGGGCGCGAGGGAAGCCGGCGGTGGTGGAGGCATGCGCTCAGGTAGAGCCTCCAGCAGGCCACCGCATAGGTCATCTGCGACAGCCTGCACGGGTGCGGCGCTGGGATCGGCCTTAGCCTCGGGCTCGGCCTTGACTGGGCTGAGTGATGGCACGGCTGGAGCAGCGTCTTCGGCTCCCTGGCGGCGCTGCTTGGCGAGGATGGCGTAGATGTTGGCGGGCGTGCAGCCGTAGGCCACGGCGACCTCAGCCACCTTGTGTCCCTCGACGTCGACCCTGTGGACGATCGTCGCATGCTCCACGCGCGCAATCCTCGCCATAACCCCCCTCCCCTATGGCCTCCGAAGCTATGGGGCAATCAAAGAACGCAAGCTTGGCTGGGAGTAGCATTGGTAGCTACGGATTCAAATTTGAATTTGAGCAACCCTGCACGGCAGGCCTTCGGGCGGCACCGTCAAGCTGTGCCGCGAAAGGCAACTCCGCTGCAATTTTAGTCTAACAAGACGTCCGGCCTATCGGGCCAGAGTTGCGCCTAACCACCACGTTCCAGAAACACAGTTGCTAAACTTTATTCCGACCGCGGCCCGGTTGACGGTACCTGCTAGGAGATGCGGAACATGCTCCCTGCTCGTCGCGGCCTCTGCGAGTCCCGGCCGAGTCCCAGCCCTGAGGTGTGGACTTTGCCAGGAGCATCCACAGGAGCGGCGTGGACTATGGCAGGAGGGGTGTGGACTTTGCCAGGGCTGTACCTATTGACCCTCACTGAAAGGGAGTAAGCTGCTGCGGTCAGCACGTCCGAGAGG
>NZ_JCACHU010000032.1:0-40409 GCF_059504005.1 Belnapia sp.
GCGCCGCTCTTGGGCGGCCATAAAAAAATCAGGCCCGCCGCGAGGGGCGCACGATGGTTGTGTTGCAAAATTTGCCGATGGGTATGCGAAGCACCGACGCGAGGCGGATCAGCGCGTTTCAAGCGGCGATCGGGAACAGCTCGGCGACGAAGCGGGCCTGGGCCAGCATGTCACGTGCGCCAACCTTCCTGACCTGCCCCTTCCTCATCATCGCCATCGCCTCGTAGCCCGCCAGTGTTCGTCGCGCCGTGTGGAAGCTGCCGAAGCCAAGCCCCGGTCTGACCAGGCGTTTCACGCGCCGGTGGTCTTGTTCGACGATGTTGTTGAGGTACTTGACCTGGCGTAGCCGAGAGCGCCGCCACAGTTCGCCGTCTGCTTTCATCCCGGCGATCACGCGCGGATAGGCCGGGTTTTTGTCGACCGTGATGGTGCGTGGGTTCACCGTGTGCGGCTGCTGCAGCGCCTTGCGAAAGAACCGCTTCGCAGCCGCCGCATCTCGCTTCGCGGCAAGCAGGAAGTCGATGGTCTGGCCACGGCTGTCGACCGCGCGGTACAGGTAAGTCCAGCGCCCCTTCACTCGGATGTAGGTCTCGTCGACGCGCCATGAGTTATTCGACAAGCGTAGGTATGGCCGGACCCGCTTTCCGAGATCGAGCGCATAGGCCTGGATCCAGCGGAACACCGTCGTGTGGTCCACGCTGACGCCACGATCTTGCAGCATGAGTTCCAGGTCGCGGTAGCTGATCGGGAACATCAGGTACCAGCGAACCGCCCACAGGATCACCTCAGCGGTGAAGTGCCGGCCCTTGAAGGCCACATCGGCCTTCAGCTTCCGCAGTCGATGATCCCGCGCCATGCTCGAGGATGGCCTGCTTCCGGGACTGGAGCAAACGTTGCAACAGAACCATTTGCGGGGCGGCAGACGTGACGCCGGGCGAGAGGACGGTGGTACTGCCGGCGGGGGGCGTACTCCTCCGACAACCATCAGCCGCACCGCTCTCGGAACGTCGATCCAGGCGCGAGCGAGAATGTCAGCGCGATCACCCCGCCGCCCTACCGAACCGGTCATCATCCTGTCCAATCCGCCTGTGGCACTTGCGTGAGTGGCCCAGGCGGGCTGTCCTTCCAGAGGAACCAGTGGGAGACCGGCCAATGCGAACGAGGCGGATCCTAGCCGGCGGCATCGCGCAGGAATCCCACAGCTTCAACCCTGTGCTGATGGGCCGCTCCTGGTTCAACATCCATGTCGGAGTAGAGGCGGTGGCGGCGGCGCGCGGAAGCAACTCCGTGCTTGGCGGCATCGTCGACGCGGCGGAGGCGAAAGGTGTCGAGGTCATCGTACCGGCGATTTTTCGTGCCCAGTCCGGCGGACCGGTCGAGGAGGCCGTCTTCGAGGAGATGCGCGACCTCATGTGCGACGCGGCCCGACGCGGCGACTTCGACGCGATCGTGCTGCCGCTTCATGGCGGGATGCTGACGCCGAGCTTGGAGGACCCGGAGGGCGCGCTGATGGCGGCGTTGCGCGGCATCGTGGGCGACGACGTGCCGCTGACGGTAGGCTTCGATCTGCATGCCCACGTCACGCCTGAGATCCTGGCGCGCTGCGACATGCTGGCGGGCTATTTGACCAATCCGCACGGCGACCAGGGCAGGACGGGGCAGCGCGCCTTACTCGCCGCGCTGGACATGCTGGAAGGGCTATTGCGGCCCGCTTTGGCGGCGGTCCACCTCCCCATGCTGACGCTCGGCAATGATCGCACCGACGAGGAGCCGCTGCGCTCCCTCCACGCGCGCGCCCGGGCGGCGGTCGAGGCGGGGGAGGCTTACGACGTATCCATCTTCAACGCGCAGCAGTTTCTGGACGTACACGGCCTTGGCCAATGGGTGCTGGCCTACGGCAATGAGGCGGCCCCAGACGGTCTTGCGCTGGAACTGGCGAGAACGCTGTGGGACCGACGGCGGGACTTGATCGGCACCTATCCGCCGCTGGACGAGTATCTGGACAAGGCAGCTCGCGGCACCGATCGGCCGCTGATCCTGGGTGACCAGGGAGACCGCGTCGCAGGCGGCAGCCCGGGCGATGGAACCTATGTGCTGCGCGCCCTGTTGGCGAGAGACGATCTGCCTGCTTCCGCCGTGCCGATCGCGGACGCCGACGCTGTGCGAGCCTGCCGGGCCGCCGGGGTTGGGGCGGTGGTCACGGTGACGGTGGGCGGACGATACTCCACCGTCGCGCCGCCGGTGACAGTGGTAGGGGAGGTCGTGTCCGCCGCTGCTTCCACCCAGGTGGTATATGACGGACCGGCCGATGCGGGCTACCGAGCAACGCTTGGCGCCTACGCCGTCCTGCACGTCGGCCGTGTGAACCTAGTGCTGACCGACCAACCTTATTCCTACCTCGATCCCGGCTACTACCGCGCAATGGGGATCGATCCGGCGCGGATGGGACTCGTGATCACGCGCTCCGGCTACCATTTCACCCTCAACTACGCAGCGGTCGGGGAGTGCGTCACGGTGGATACGCCGGGCATGACCTCCTACCGCGTCGGCGAGCTACCCTTTGTCAAGGCGCGGCCATTCTTCCCCTTAGACGAAATCAAGGTCACGCCGCGGCTTTACGCGCGTGGCGGCGCGCTGCCCTGAAGAAGAGCCCTTGCATCAGGGGCCTGGCTCTTGCTGCATTGCCGGAAACAACTTCGCCAGCGGGCAGACCCGGGGCATGACGAGGAGGTACCAATGCACCGCCGCTCACTGCTGAAGGGGATTGCCGTGACCGGCGCCTCCCTCTCCGCGCCGGCCTTTGCCCAAGGACAGGTCCGGACACTGCGCTTTATCCCCCAAATCGACCTTGCCTTCCTTGACCCGCACTGGACCACGGCGAACGTCACCCGCAATCACGGCTACATGGTCTTCGACACCCTCTACGGGCTGGACCAGAATGACGTGGCGATGCCGCAGATGGCCGAGGGCCATGTGGTAGAAGAGGACGGGAGGCGCTGGACCATCCGCCTGCGCGAGGGGCTGCTGTTCCATGACGGCACGTCGGTGCTGGCGCGGGACTGCGCGGCGAGCATCCGCCGCTGGGGCGCGAGGGATGCCTTCGGTGGCGCGCTGCTGCGGGTGACCGACGAGGTCTCCGCGCCCGACGACCGCACAATCGTCTTCCGGCTGAAAAAGCCTTTCTCCCTTCTGGCGTACGCGCTGGCGAAGGGCACCGCGATGATGCCCGCGATTATGCCGGAGCGGGTGGCGCGAACTGACCCCGGTACGCAGATCACCGAGATCATCGGCAGCGGCCCCTTCCGCTATCTCGCGGACGAGCGGCTGCAGGGCGCGCGCAATGCCTACGCGAAGTTCGACCGCTACCGGCCGCGGGAGAGCGGGCCGGCGCTCGGCAGCGCGGGCCCCAAAATCGTGCACTACGACCGCGTGGTGTGGACCACGATCCCGGATGCCTCCACCGCCGCCGGTGCGCTCGTCTCCGGCGAGCAGGATTGGTGGGAACAGGTGGCGCATGACCTGAAGCCGATGATCGCGCGGAGCCGCGGCATCCAGATGCGCGTTCAGGAGGAAACGGGCACGGTCGGCATGCTGCGGCCGAACTGTACGCAGGCCCCCTTCAATAATGCCGCAATCCGCCGGGCCGTCATGGGGGCGATTGACCAGGCCTCCTACATGCAGGCGATCGTCGGCGACGACCGCTCCTCCTACCATGTGCCGACCGGCTTCTTCACCCCGGGCACGCCGATGGCGAGCGAGGTGGGGCTCGACCCTCTGCGGAAGCCGAAGAATGATGCCGCGGTGCGGCGGGACCTGGAAGCCGCCGGCTACAAGGGCGAGAAGGTCGTCCTCCTGGTGCCAACCGACTACGTGACGATCAAGGCCCTGGGCGACGTGGCGGCGGACATGCTGCGGCGGATCGGGATGAACGTGGACTACGTGGCCACAGACTGGGGCACGATGCTTCAGCGGCGTAACAACCGCGGCCCGGTCGACAGCGGGGGGTGGAGCCTCTTTGCGACGAGTTGGACGGGCACTGACCTGCTGAACCCGGCAACGCATGTCGGCGTGCGCGGCAACGGCGCCGCGGGCTATGCGGGCTGGTACGAGAGCGCCCAGCTCGAAGGGATGTACAATGCTTGGTTCGACGCGCCGGACCTCGCGGGGCGGCAGGCCGTATGCCGCGACATCCAGACCGCCTGCATGGAGGAGGTACCCTATTACCCGCTCGGCCAGTTCAAGCAGCAGACCGCGACACGGGGCATCCAGGGGCTGCAAACCGGTTTCACGCGGTTCTGGGGCATCCGCCCGGCATGAATTTTGGAGCAGCCCCCGACCAGGGCGGCGCGGTCGCCTCCCGTCCGCTGCATCGGGCCTGCCGTGCTTGACAGCGTGTTGCAGGGGTCGGCGGATCAGGTGCATTGAGCCCGTCCCACACTTCGGGGCATGAAAGGCGGACGTACTCCGGGCGGCCCAGCTCAAACTCACGGCGCACCGGCGAGCTGTTGACACCGGCGCAGCATCACCGCCTTGATGCCGTTGAGGCTCCTTGCCTTCCCTCTGGCCTCGGACGGTAGGAGCGCCCGTGACCGAAGCTCTCTCCCCTGCCCTGCTGACGCCGACTCAGCAAGCCGCGGTGCTTGCAGAGGTTCAGCGCCAGATGCGCGAGCGCGGTGCCCGGACCACCAGCCAGGGCCCTCACGTACCACCGCCATCCTCTCCCGCTTCGGTCGAGATGCCGGAGCGCTGCCCGGGAGAGCGGTGAGGCCCTCTCCCTACTCCAGACGTTGGGTGGCATCATCGGGCTGCTCTGCCGCTGGCTTTTCAGGCCCCTGCCCTACGGCTTGCCGGCCGAGTTCAACGCCTCCCCGGCCTTCGGTTCTGTTAGGCTTCGGGACAATGGGCGCAGATGGATTGTGTGGCCTGCGGCCTGGCAGAGGTCACGGAGCGGCCGGAGCGCACCGCCCAGGGCTACCGTCGATTTCGCTGCGACGACTGAGGCAAACAGTTCAACGAGCGTAGCGCTGGGCTGCTGAACCACACCCAATACCCATCGGACGTCATCGCCCGCGTGGTGCTGTGGCGGCTGTGTTACCGCCTGACTTTGCGTGACCTGACCGAGATGTTCCTCCAGCGCGGCTTCGTGTTCAGCCATGAAGCCGCCCGCGCCTGGGAGGCGAAGCTCGCACCGGTGCTGATGCAGCAACTTCGTCGGCGCCGGTGCGGCAAGGGTGGCGCCCGTGGCCGACGCTGGCACGTGGATGAAACGTACCTGAAGGTCGGTGGCCCGTGGACGTATCTGTACCGAGCCATTGATCATGACGGCAACCTCGCATCAGCGCGGCGGTTCTGCCGAAGCTACGACGAACTCCGCAGCTTCCGCCGCTTCCAGACCCGTCATAACCAGCACGGCACCGTCGATCGCCATCGTCTGCTACACCTCCATCGCGCCACCACTGCGCTCGCTATTTTCCAAGTGGCGTAACCGAAACCAGACATCATCTCGTATCGTCAGGTTTGGCTTGAGCGCTGACAGAACCTTCCTGCGTAGGTCAGTAGGGGGTTTGTCAGGAATCTCCTCGCTCTCGCTCCGGCTTCTATGATTTGCCCAAGCAAGAGCCCTGCTCTGTCGCACATGGCTTCGTTCCGCGCGAAGTCTCCCGCGACACACTGCTGCCTTTCCCAGGAGCCGCTTCGCCCGAAACATTCCGGTTACTGCACCGGTCAGTTTGTGATTTCTCTAGGAAAAGGCTCGATGCCGGAAGCAATGCGAGCAATGCTGGGTGAGTGATTGCCCCGCCCAGGGTCTGTTGCTCGGCTACTCGCTATCTTCAAACTCATGGACGGATTGGCCGCCTACGCTATCGGCAGGCATAAACCTTTACCTGACGCTATAGGCTTGAAGTCCGGGGTATTGAAACCACTGTTATGCCGATCTGAACGGCCAGTATCACAGCCAACGGTAGATGGCTTCTTGCGATTGCCTGCGGTCTGGCTTGTGGGGCAACCACTCACCGGCCGGAATGGGGCAATCACTCACCCGGTTTTGCGGTTGGGCAGGGCCGGGATGGCAACGACGCGCTTTGCGACCGGCGGTGGCGAGGGATGCAGCACGACCCCCTCATCCGCTAGGCGGACGTTGGCCTCAGGGTAAGCGGCAATGGCAGGTGCAAGCGCCTTTACGAAGTCGCGTTTGAAGGCGCCGATCTTGGCGTAGCCGCTCCCGAACTGCTCACGCAGGGCGGCCCACCGGATGGGGGTAGGCTTCGAAAGTGACTGCAGCCGGTAGGCTAGCCAGATGTAAAGATCGAGGCTTGTGGAGCGATCCGAAAGCTGCCGCAGAGCCGCTTCCCTAAGCGGGACTGGATGCTTCTGGAGGGCTTCGTAGAATACCTCGTCCAAGACAACGCGGTCCTGCCAAAGATCATCCTGCTCCCCGTCCCCATTCAGATGAAAACGGAGACCGGAGCGAACAAACCCGCCCTTATCAAACCCGCTGCTGTCTTCACCTTCCCAAAAGAAGCGAAGGGAGCACGCAGCAATACGGGTGGCCTGCTCCCGCAGGATCTTTCCGGTCGTGCCCCCATGCGTCATACCCATTCTGCTGAGCCAGTCGCGCATTGACCGGCCAAGCTCGATTTCTCGTCCGCCTGTTCGGACGGCTTCTGTCTGCAGATAGAGGAGGATCATGCGGGCGCGGGCACCGTAGGGGACGCCAAACAAGCGAGGCTGTCCGCGACCGATTTTCATGTGCCCTGGCTGCACCAGAAGGGTCACCCGATGGCCGACCTTTTTCCAAACCTCATCGTCAGGCAGACGCTTGTGCGGGAGGGCGGTAAGGCAAAAGCCGGTGTAGGTGATGCCGATCTTGCCGGCGTCATCGCCCATGACTTCGGCAGCGATATCGACGAGCTTCTTTCGCTCAGGCTCCACCATCTGTCTGGCTTGATCCCGGCCGTGCACGAGCACAAGGCGCCGGACGCCGTAGTCAGGCTCCTCGTCATCGCTCATGGACTCGCCCTTTCTGATCGCCATCGTCGACCAGGAAGGCGGCGCAGCCCGGCTAGGTCAACGGGGCAATCACTCACCAGACTAGTTGGAAGTAGTAGAACCTGAATCTAGTTGAAGAGGTGAGCACATGCCTTGTGGATAACGCCGATTCGGTGAGCATTTGCCCCGATTGGATGAGTCCTTGCCCCGGGACACATCCGCGGCCTGTGGATCTGGCAGGCGGTGAGTGATTGCCCCACCCATCCAGAATCGAGCCGAACTGTCTTCTTGTCCGCGGTGTTGCTGGTTGCCTTGCATTGTGGCCGGGGCTGTGCCGGTAGCGTGACGTCCGCAACAGCAGCGTGCAGTGCCGGCGTGGAACGGATCGGACTACGCGGACTCAAACCGTCGGCGAAACCGGGGGCGTCGTCCGTGAACCAGCTGCCTGTACGCTTGGTCATCCCTCGTCCTTCAATGCCAACAACTCACGAATCTCAGCGATACGCTTGCGTACGCTCTCCAATGCTCGGGCAAGCTTCACTTCGGACCGTTCAAGACGTCCAAGTTCCGCTCGCATTTTGGCTGGGTCTGGTCCCCGGGCCGTGCGCGGTACCACACCGTCGTGCAGCTTGCGGAATTCGATCAACGCGTTGCGGCTGACGGTCGGTCGAATCAAACCTTCCTTTTCCGCAATCCGCCGTTGCTCACTGTTCAGCAGCGCCATTTGATAGGCGGTCCCGTAGCTGCCGGGCAGCGCTTCCTTGGTGATATGGCCTGCATCGACGGCGCGAGCGATCACTCGAAACTGGCTCGCTACCGTTTCGGAAAACGGAAAAAGCTTGCGAAAGCCCCGCTTGAGGCTTTCTTGCTCGGCCTCATCCAACACTGCGTCAACTTCGTTCAGCGCCCTGCCGATTTCGAGGAAAGCGTCACGGGTTTGCTGCCAAGCCACGTCGACCTGACCCCGAAGGGTAATGACCGCACGGACTTTGCGCTGGTCACTCATAAGTCCGGTGCCAGCAAAGACGTCCTGCAATGTTGCGAGGAGTGTTTCATCAACGTGGACGAGCGGGGCCATCTCAATCTGTCGCTTGTCGGGCAGGCTCGCCGTAGACAGGTCGGCATCTGTATCGACCTGAAGCATAGCCCGGCGGGAAAGACCGCGAGCGCGAGCGGTCTTCATGCGGCCGGTGCCTCGACCGAGACTTTCATACCGGCGGCGCGGGAAACATACGCCCACAGCGCTTCGAAGGTCTCATTGGTCTTCTTGTTAGCAAGATCGAGGACGGCGAGCCCCTTCCCGGCGCTAACGTGGATGTCCTCGAGCATCGGGATCTCCACCGGACAAAGCGCGCCAGCTTTGAGGAGTTTGGTGCGCACAGCCTCGTAGCTCTTGACGCGACGGTTTGCCTTGTTGAGCACGAAGCTTGCTGGGACCCCAGCCTCGGTCAGCGTCCGCATCCAAGGCGTCACGCTATCGACGTCGTCTTGCGTGGCGCCAGTCGGGACCAAGACGTGATGCGCGGCCTGACATAATGCAACCGCAGCTCCATACTGCACCTCAATGCTCGGCGGTGTGTCGATGACGGTCAGGTCAAACCGAGGCGCTTCGCGTAAGGCTGCCCGCCAGTCGGAAAGCGCAAGACCGACGACCGGTACTTCCGGCGTCTCGGGATAGGTTTTCCGCACGAGTTCCCGGCGCTGGTGCCACTTAACAAGGGTCTGTTGTGCATCGAGATCGACCCCTTGCACCCGCGCGCCTGCTATAGCGGCCGAGACAAGAATGTTGCGGCACATGCTACTTTTTCCTACGCCGCCTTTAGGACTGGCGATAAGGAGCACCCGGCCACCTGCGGCTGCCTTCCTACGCATGAGTAACCCCTCTGAAGGATCCCGTATTGGAAAATGCAGTGGTCTCCTCAACCTCACAAGCACAGTTTTACAAGGGAAAACAGTTTTGCCAGCCATCGTGCAGCGGAGTTAGGCAGAGGTCGGGCCAAAGGGTTGGCCGGTTTTACAAGGGAAAACCAGGTACGCTTTAGAGAGCACGGTCCAGCAACAAGCGATCGCTTAAGATAGACTGCAGGCCTTTTGGTCAGTAGAAGTTCACCTGGTGAACTCGAAAAAAAATGCCACCTCTGGCTTCTGCTTCTTACAGTGGGCGGGAGCGGGTCTCTGAGGGTCGGCGTGACGTTGTTTTACACCCTTGCCGAATAGGATGCAGACGGGGCTCCCAGTTTTGGCGACCATTCAAGCTGTCCTTAACTCGCTCGTCCCGGCATTGATCTCGAAACGGCAGCGCTCGCCGCCGCTGGTCCAAGCTCGGCGAATGGCTCCGCGGTGCTGGATGGAGCTTAGACCGCTGAAATCAACGCCAAAGGCAGCGGCCGTCCGATGCCCTGGCGACAGCGTGACCGTGATGTCCCAGCGCCACCGGGAGACCTCGACATACTCAGCAACAGGTTGGCTCCGGGAATGAGTGTGGTGCCGACAACGCTGCGGGTTGGAACGGCTGGCTGGTCGATCCCGGCAGCGCAGGCTGACCGCTTTCCTCAGGGAGGCAGCCACCTTCAGCGCTATAGTCAGCGCCTCCCGGCCGTCGAAATCAACTCGTCCTTCTACCGGCCTCATCGGCCCAGCACCTACGAACGGTGGGCCGCCAGTGTTCCACCGGATTTCCGCTTTGCCGTGAAGGTGCCGAAAGAGGTCACCCACACCCGAAGGCTCGCCAACACCGCGGAGCCGCTCGCGCGCTTCCTGGATGAAGTCCGTCGGCTTGGACCCAAGCTTGGGCCTCTGCTGATCCAGCTCCCGCCCAGCCTGATCTTTCAGCAAGGTCTCGCAGCCGAGTTCCTGCGGCATCTACGCAACAGCTTCGCCGGCGACCTGGCATGCGAGCCGCGTCACCCAAGCTGGTTCACCGACGAGGTCGATGCGATGCTGGTCGAGCACCGCGTGGCGCGTGTCGCCGCTGATCCGGCCCCGGTCCCGCGTGCCGCCGAGCCGGGTGGATGGCCGGCGCTGACCTACTTCCGGCTGCACGGCTCGCCGCGTATGTACTACTCGCCCTATCCGCAGGCCTATCTCCACCAGCTGCAGAGCCGACTCTCCGGCCTCGACGGCGAGGTGTGGTGCATCTTCGACAACACGGCCGAGGGGGCAGCCACCTACGATGCGCTGGTGGTGGCAACCGGAACGTCTCCCCCGGCCTAGGCGACCACCATGGCGACCAGGACCGGCTGCAGGATGGACCGAGCGCGGGCGTCGGCAAGCGCGGCGTCACCGCGGTGTCTTCGCGGCCTTGCGTGCCGTGAACTCGGCGACAAGTCGGTCCGTCTCGGCTTGGGACGGGAGCTTCACCGGCGGAGCTGGTCGACTGGCTGCGGTGCGGCTGGTCGACCCGGAACCGTTGACTTGCCAAGATGCCGCGCCGGCCCCGGTCAACGCCTTCGGAATCTCGGCTAGAAACCGTGATGGCTTGCCGGCCCAGTCGCGGCGTTGCTGCACCCAGCTCAGCTGAAGCGAGTGCCGGGCTCGGGTGACGCCGACATAGAAGAGCCGGCGTTCCTCAGCGATTGCGCCCTGCTGCTCCGCCTGCCAATTCGGCCACACGCCCTCCTCGAGCCCCGCCAGCAGCACATGGTCGAACTCCAATCCCTTGGCTCGGTGCAGCGTCAGCACCTGCACGGCGTCGGCGGGCTCGGCTTCGCCGGGTATGGCCCCCAGCGCGGCCCCGTCGCAGTAAGCCGCTACGCTGCCGGCCTGCTCCGCCGCCCGCAACGCGGCCGCCCAGGCATGGCCGAGCTTGCCGTTCAGGCCGAGCCGCTCCGCTATCTCGCTGGCCTCGGCCGTCAGCCGCAGCGCATCCGCCGGACCGAGCTTCTGCTGGGCCACACCGTCCGCGATCTCGCCGGCCACGCCGAGCACGGCCTCCAGCCCCTGCCGCTCCGCCGGTGTAGCAGGCAGGGTCGCCACGGCCGCAGCCAGGGCGAGGCTCTGCTTCGTGGCGTGCTCACGCAACCGCCCGAACACCGTCCCGCCGATGCCGCGCGCCGGAAAGGCGCAGGCACGGCGGAAGGCATCATCGGCGGCAGGATCCCAGACATGGACGCCGGGCTTGCTGCCGCGGCTACGGCTCATCGCCAGCCTTAGCCAAGCTATGACCGCCAGAACCTCCCGCGGCGGTTCGGGCTCCCGGTCGGTGACCAGCCGCACCGGCACATCCGCTTGGCGTAACGCGGCCACGATGGGCTCCGCCACGAAGCCAGCCCGGACCAGCACCGCACACTCGCGCCAGAGCGGCTCCGGCTGCCTTCGCCGCAGCGCCTGGACCCAGTTCAAGGCACTGCGACCCTCATCCTCCGCGGTCGGTGCTTCCCAGATGGTGATCGAGGGTCCGGGCGGGGCTTTCGGGTCAGCCGGGCGCAGTATCTTCGGCAGCGCATCCGGGTCCTCGGCCGCGATGGCGTTGGCGGCGCGCAGGATCGTCGGGGTCGAGCGGTAGTTGGTCTCCAGCTTGAGGGCAGGGGGAGCGGCCCGGTAGTCCTTCCCGAAGCGCCGGATATGGCCGACATCGGCCCCGCGCCAGCCATAGATCGCCTGGAGGTCGTCACCCACGGCGAAAACCCGGCCGGGCTTGCCAGCCAGCAGACGCACCAAAGCATGCTGGGCATGGTTGGTGTCCTGGTATTCGTCGACCAGGATCTCGGCCCAGCGGGACGACCAATGCGCAGCCAGCGCCGGATCGGCCTGCATGGCGGCGACCGGCAGGGCGATCAGATCGTCGAAGTCCAACGCCTGCCGTCCCGCCAGCGCCGACCGATAAGTGGGAAGCACGGCCGCTGCTTGGGCCAACACCTCCGGCTCGAAACGGCTCAGCGCCGAGGAGCGGGGCAGCCGGCGGGGATCGGTCACGAGACCATTCTTCAGCAGTGAGACGGCCTCCTGCAGGAGGCTGGCCTTCTTCCGGTCCTGGATGCCAGCTGCCTGCATCAGCAGCTCCCGGGCGTCGCTCGGGCCCAGTATGGCGAACCCACGGGGCAGACCGGGGACTGCGACGCCGTCCTCGATCAGCAGCCTGGCCATGACCGCGTGGAAAGTACCAACCCAGCGCGGTGTCCGCTCCGGCCCGAGCAGGGCGTCAAGTCGGCTTCGCATTTCGCCGGCCGCCTTGGCGGTGAAGGTGATGCAGAGCAGCCGGTCTGGCGCCTCACTGCCCAGGATGAGGTCCGCCACCCGCCGGATCAGCGTCTCGGTCTTACCCGAGCCAGCACCGGCCAGCACCAGCACGGGCGCCGGCGCAGTTGCCGCGGCGCGCTGCGCTGGGTTCAGAAGCGCGAGATGCGCAGACATGGAAACGTCCCGGCAGGCGTGGCTAGAACAGGGTGGTTTGTGGCCGCTGCGGGTTGCTCGCGGTCGGCTTGCGGCGCGGTAAGGCAGTGGGCAGGGGGGCTGGACGGCTGGGGGTCTCGTCGGGCCGGGCATAGCCGTCATCGGCGATCAGCCGCAACTGGACCCCGGTGCCGACGGCCGCTGCGGCCGGCAGCTCCAGCGGCACCGGCCAGAAGCACTCGACCCGGTCCTCGCCGCGCAGCGCTAGGAACACCACCCGGTCCACCCGGCCAGCGTCGTCGGTCTCGACCGCCAGGCGGAAGGCGAGACCCTCGGCTGCCGCTTCGCCCAGCGCCAGGGAGAGCTGCTGGACCTCGACCTCCTGCCGCTTGAGGGTGCGCTCGGTCGGCTCCTCGGCGGCGCCGCGGTAGAAGCGCACTGGCACGCCACTGCCGTTCCCGCCGATGACGAAGACGAAATGGGCACTGTCGTCCAGCACCTCGAGCCAGGGGTAGTCGCCCGAGCTGGCAGCCCGTTCCAGCCGGTGCCGGCCGAAGGCGAAGGCGCGGCAGCCGACCGACCACGGATCGTCCCCAAGCTCGTAGCTGGCCATCGCCAGCGCATCGCGCCGGGCATTGGCTAGCATGCGGGCGCAAATCCGCAGCCGCTCCTCGGTCAAGGCGGGGTGGAAGTCCCAGGGCAGGCGCGAGGGCGGGGAAGGCGAGGGCGGTTCGGCGTGCTCCATGGCGTCATCATACCATGGTGTTGATCGATGACAGCTGTTCAGCGGCAGCGATGTGCTGCACCGATCTATCTTGCGAGCTCGTTAAAGCAAATGCCGGGTAACGCGATAAAGAAGACAAGCACTTCGTACTCCGCCAAGAAAGCTGCCCAACTACCCCCGCAAAATGGACAGAGCATAACCTCCGAGTGCTACCTCCTAGAATTTTGAGTATGAAGTTGGTGAGGTCATGTTAACTGAATGTAGACCACGGCCGGTTCTGCGTCGTGGAGGCGGCCGTTTTTATAAATGGATACCTATGTCAGACGCTAATCGCGTATTTTTGCGCCAACCCAGGCAAGCTACATCTTCCAGCCAAACGCGGCACATTGTCACCGCACCTCGAAAGAACAGCCACGGGACCGTCCGCAGTCGGGTCGTGGAAGTCGTACATGTCGCGCGGCGTTCGTCAGGTCCGCTCAAGGATCAGCCTTCTTCGACACCGTCGCATGCTCATGTGGAAGCTTGGCCCGACGGGTTTCTTGCGAAGCCACCTGCACCAGCGTTGCCGCAAAAGACGCAACCCACGGCACCCGAGATCCGGCCTCCGACCGTCCACGTCATGCCGGCGTGGGAGCCATCGGTGCATCAGCCAGAATCGACGGTCGCTGAGCCCGTTGAAGGGTCGAGCAGCACTCAGGCCGTCGAGGGTCTCAACCTGCGTGATGCAAAGCCACGTTCGCCGAAGATGACGGTGCGGCGTTTTGCGGACCCCTTCTCCGATGGCGATGACGGCGCCAACTGTATCCGCTGTGGTTATCTCGTCGAGCGTGCCCGGGAAGCGCGTGGTCTGTGGACCTGCTCAAAGTGTAACTGAAGCGTCTGCGGTGACGCGGCCGTAGTGCGCCGATGATCATCACGGCAATCACTGTCTTCTCTGAGTTAGATCGTCGTCGGTTCGCACGGCGCCGCGGATGGTGAGCATGGCAATCGATACTGTCCGCTGCGACCTTGAACTCGCTTTTTGGGCAGCGTCGTCATTGCAGAGGATGGCGGTGAAGCAGGTCACGCCGTCTCCGCTTCGTGCCGTGGGCCGACGAAGCCAAATCGAGCGCCGAATGGATCCTCCGCAACCACGGCAAAATCGCCGCCGGGGATCTGGTCGGGGCCGCCCAGCACGCGTCCCCCAGCGCCAGCCCGAGCGTGGTTGGATGATCTGCGCCGGGTGCCATGCCGAGCTGACCTATGGCGGATACCTTGTTCGCTTCGTCCGCATCCCCGAGTTCCGTGCCTTCCAGGCTGCGGAGGCCCATGGCCTCATACCAAGGCCATGGGGCTTTTTGCGTTCCTAAACGCGATTGGCCAAGCATCCCGGTGCTGCTGGGGACGCCGATCAATACCGCTGCCGGGGACGCGGAGCAGCTGCGGCTGATGCCGGTATCCAACCCATGCGCTCACACCACCGCCTGAACGATGCTCCTTGCCGCCGCACTGCCGCGATACACGGCAGGGTCGGGCCAGCATCGACCACGCCCTCGCTGTCTGGGCAAATTGCCCCACGGTGTCGCGAATTGCATTGGGCCAAAGCTGCTCCCGACGGCAGCGTGGTCAAAGGCTGACAGACAAACTGCCAAACACTGGACTTCGAATTCAAATTTGAATCCGCCGCTTCAAGTGATACCTCCAGACTTCGTTGGTTCATTTTCGTTCCAGCACCGTCGGGCAACGAGGGCAGGATGCCAAGGATACCGCGTGAGGAGCATGCGACGATCGTCCGCAGGGTCGATGTCGAGGGACACAAGGTGGCCGAGGTCGCCGCGGCCTATGGCTGCACGCCCGCCAACATCTACGCCATCCTGAGCAAGCTGCGCCGTCAGGCCACTAGCGAGGCTACTCTAGCCCCGGAACCGCCAGGGCCAGTCACAGCCGACGCTGATGACGCACCCGTGGCGGCGCGGGCTACCACGGTCGACCTCTTTGCTGCCCCGCCCGCGGGACCGCCGGAACCCCTGCCTTCGCTCCCGCTGGCGTCGAACGCGCCAGATTTGCCTCCAACTGAGCCGGAGGGGGCACCACCAACCTCGCCAAGCGAGCCTGCCCGCACAGAGCCAAAGCCAAGAGCCGTCACTCCCGGTCGGGCTGCACGGACTGCAGCGTCAAAGCCGGCCGCACCGGTGTCACCACCGCGAGCGGGCAAGGCTGGGTACGCCCTGCTGATGCGGACCAGCGACGGCGAGGAAGCGGTGAACCCCTTCCGCTCGCTCGAGGAGTTGCTGTCCGCGGCCAAACCCCTCCTGCGGACCGCGGCGCGCAGCCCGGAGCCAATCTGGTTCTCGATCCAGCAGGTCGACCTTGACGCCTTGGGCGATGACTTCTGATCCGGCGGCCCAAGCAGACCATGTCAGTTGACGACTGGGTTGATCGTCGCCTCCGCGGCGCCCAGTATCCTTGGGCCTGCCGCGCCTACTCTTCTCTCGCAGCCGCCTTCGCTAAGCAGCGAAAGGTGGGCGCTATCGCTGGCCCGACGTACCGACCCCACCCATCACTGCAGTTTCCTGATCGACGACGTGCCGGTACGCTTCCTCCGGGCTGACACTGAAGATTCTAGCAGGCGCACTCTGTGCCAGCGGGGGATTGAGGCGCAGCAGCTTGCCCTCGCTCTCGGGACGGCGAATGGATCGGAAGACCCGATGTTCCGTCCCGCCGTTAGGACCAGCGAAGGCGGTGAGGTGACCAGGGTCGTGTTCCTCGCTCTGCGGGGCGAGGAAGGGACAATGGAGTACTCCTGACCCCTGCTGCTGGACGACGCGGACTTGTTACCTCCCTTGGGAGGGAGTGCTGGGTCGTTTTTGCTGCTACTGCGCAGCCCCTCGAGCACAAAGACTCACCGCCTGATTCACGTCTCATAAATTGACTCTTCTTGCAAATCCGGTTTTGTTCTTCGCGATGGAGTGAAGGTGTTTTCGGCATCCTCGTCGGATCTAGACAACAATTAAAGATTGTATGCTGCCTACACGCGCCAGTAGCATCGGACGTCTCCTCACCACCGAGGCGCGATCACGATGCCCAATCCGGTTGTTCGCCATCCTTCCAGTTTCAACTTTGCCCCTAAGCCAAGGCTCGCCCAGCCCGCTGAACTCGTTAACCTGCCGGCGTTTCGGCACGGGGGAGTGCGGCGGGGTTGGGCGACACGATCGGCGAAGGTGATCTGCGCGACAGGCTGGCGCAAGGCGGCCGGATCGAAGCGGTTGTTGTTATCGCGCGGCGCGACGAGGCCGGGGGGCTCGATCATATCCCCTACCTGCTGCCGAGCTGGCGCCGCGGCTATATGGCGATCGCGCTGTTCCGTGGTCCTGGGGTGCGAGGCTGGCGCGACCTCGATCGGTTGCTGCAATTTCTCCGCAAGGACATGGCCTACGCCCTGCCGGTTACCCTCTACGAGGAGGACTGTCCGCGTCTTGCGCGGCTGCGCTCGGTCCTGCCGCGCAGCGCGATCACCAAGCACGTTAAGGCCGACACCTCACCACTGCCGCCCGGCTTGGACGTCCCAGAAACTCAACCCGAGTAGACTATCGCTCCGCGGCCACAGGATGGCCGCATGATGCTGGAACTGGCTGTTGTCGCGCAGCTAGCCACCCGCTGCGCGCCCTTCGTTGCCTTCGAGACGCTGGCCGCCGTCATTCGGACGGAAAGCGGCTTTGAACCCTTGGCCATTGGCGTCAACGGGGGCAGCCCGAGATTTCCTGCTACCCATGGCGAAGCCGTCGCGGTTGCGACCAACCTTATCGAGCGTCAGCGCCGGTCCGTAGACCTGGGACTGATGCAAATCAACAGCGCCAACCTCGCATCTCTCGACCTGTCGATTGCCGATGCCTTTGAACCTTGCCGGAATATCGCCGCTGGGGCGAGACTTCTACAGCAGGGCTACACCGCCGCACTGCGCACGGAGGCGGACCCGCAGGGGGCACTTCGTGTTGCCTTGTCTCGCTACAACACCGGCAGCCCCGAACGGGGCTTGGCCAACGGCTATGTCGTTCGCGTCCAGGGCGCCGCCGAGGTGGTCGTGCCCGCCATCCGCCTTCGTGGTGAAGCTATCTCAGCCGCACAGCGCCAGGCTGCCCAAGCTATTCCCAATCCCCCCGACGATCCAGACACACCCCCGGAATGGGATGTTTGGGCCCGGGCCACGCATGCGAGCCGGCCCCGCTTGATGGTCGCGCCTCGTGAGGCTCCTGCGGTGTTGGGGAACACCGCGGAGACCACCCTCATCAATCCCCCGAGGACTGCAGAATGATGTTTTCGTCGAAGGCGAGGACCGTCGCCCTGTTCGCGGCCGTAACCTGCGCAGTGGTAGTCCTGCCCGACCTGGCACATGCACAGGTCGGTGGCGGTGGCTCCGGCGTCGTCAACAGCCTGACGCAGTGGTTCATGACCAACGTGGCGCGCGGCCTGGTCATGCTGGGCATCATTGCCGTGGCGATTGGTCTGTTCGTCATGCGCTTCTCAGTTGGTGTCATCGCCTCCGTGGTGGGGGGCGGCCTGATCCTGGCCAATGCCGACACACTTGCCGGCTATTTCGGCTTCTAGGAGCGGCGCGGCGTGGAACCCCTCACCGAGCATCCCCTGCATGTCGCGGCGACGCGGCCGGCCCTCATGTGGGGCTTGCCACTGCCTCTCGCCCTCGCTCTGTTCGTCATCGGCGCTGAGGTGCAGGTGGTGTTCAAGGGCGTGACTGGCGTGGCCTGGGCGCTTGCCGTCGTCGTACCAGTCTGGATCGCCGCGCGGTTCCTCGTCGCGCGTGACTACAACGCGGTCGGCGTCGCGGTGCTTTGGCTCAACACCAGCGCCCGCGGCCTTGATTCGTCTGATTGGGGTGGCGCTTCTGTTGCACCGATGCCAGTCAGGGGCACGCGCGGGCCGCGTGGCATAAGCCATGCCTAGACACAGTTCGCGGCGGCCCTCGTACGGCGACACCATGGGCTTCAAGGAATACGCCGCCCATTCCCGGCCTGGGATGTTGAGCGATCTACTGTCGGCCGACTGCTGGGTGGTTCTCACCACCTCCTTCAGCTTTCAGTCACGTGCAACAGCAACCAGCCGCCTCGCCCGAAGGCAGGTGAGATTGGCCAGTGCTGGCGACCGCAGGGGCACGCGCAGGCCGCGTGGTTTGGGTCATGCTTAACCCCTTCCTGTCTGTCTCCGGCTGGTCTGAGCGCGGGGCTGACGATTACCTGCCGTTTGTCGGGCACGTCCGCGACAACGTGGTGCTCAAGACAGACGGCTCCGTGCTGGGGATGCTGCGCCTGGCCGGCGCCCCCTTTGCTCTGGAGGACCATGCCCGGCGCAATAGTCGGTGCCGGGTCCGCAACGCCGTCCTCCGCAACGTCGCGGACGATGCCCTGACAGTCGTGGAAACCATGGTGCGCCATGATGGGGTCGCGCCGCTGCTGACAGGCGCCTATCGGTCCGCCTTCGCCGCCGATCTCGAGGAAACCTACCGCCGGGAGGTGCTGCAGGGCCACGAGCGGGTGAATGAGTGGTTTGTCTCTGTCATCGTGCACCCCCGCGCGCCCGTAACTCGTGGGATCAATGCCCTTCGCTCACGTCTGGGGCGCCGGAAGGAGGCCGTTGCCACCACGGCCAGCGACGACCTGATCCGTGTCCTTGATGACCGCATGCTGGTGTTGCTGAAAGCCTATGACGAAATGCAGCCCGTGCGTCTCGGCATCCGTGAGGCCGGCGGCGTGCTGTTCTCCGAGATCGCGGAAGCTCTGCGCCTGTTCCTGACGGCGCGCTTCCTGCCGGTGCCGATGGTCAGCGGCTCCCTGGGCGGCTCGATCTACACCGACCGCGTGATTTGCGGCCGGCGCGGCTTTGAGGTGCGTAGCCCTGGCCGCCCCTCCTTCGGCACCATCATGGGCTTCAAGGAGTACCCGGACCGTACCCGGCCTGGGATGCTGAACGACCTGCTGTCGGCCGACTGCCGAGTGGTCCTCACCAACTCCTTCCGCTTCCACTCCCGCGCAGCCGCGACCGGAAGCCTGGCCCGCAAGCAGGCGCAGATGGCCAATGCCGGCGACCGTGCCCTGAGCCAGATGGATGCGCTGCACGACGCCATGGACGATGTGGCCTCCAACCTGGCCACCATGGGCTCGCATCACGTCTCGATTGCGCTGCACACGGATAGCCTGGCAGCGTTGGAGCGCCATGGGGGCGAGGTCCGCGCCAGCCTGACCAATGCAGGCGCCAGTGTCGCGGTCGAGGACCTGGGCACGGAGGCTGCCTATTGGGCGCAGCTGCCCGGCAATGCGGCTTGGCGTACCCGCCCCGGTGATATCAGCTCGCGGAACTTCGTGGGCTTCTCGTCTCTGGACGGGTACCCGCAGGGCGGTCCCTCGCCAGAATGGGGGCCGCCGCTGCTGCGGCTGCTGACCTCGGCCAACACCACCTATGACTTTTCCCTCCACGTTGGTGGCCTGCCGCACATAGCCATTTTTGGCCCCTCTTCGTCGGGCAAAACAGTCTTCCTCGGCATGCTGGTCTGCGCCCTGGAACGGGCTACGGGGGCGGGCGGGACCGTGGTGGTGTTCGACAAGGACAACGCCAACGAGATCCTCATTCGCGCCTTGGGCGGGCGGTATCTCACCTTGCAAGCAGGCGAGGATAGCGGCCTGGCGCCCCTCCGGGCGCTGTCCAACACCGCCGAAGCGCGAGTGTGGCTGCTGCGCTTCGTGGTGGGCCTAATCCGGTCTGATGACGGGCCACAGCCAGATGCCATCGAGCTGCGCCGTCTCGCCAAGGCCATCGCCTTCCAGATGCGGATGCCGCCCACTATGCGCTCCATTGCCGGCCTGTGCGCCTGGTTGGTGGGGGAGGGGGCCAGCAGCGCCGGCAAGCGGCTAGAGCGTTGGGGCCGGGACGGCGACCTGGGCTGGGCTTTCGATGGCGAGGGCGACGCCTTCAATCCCGACGCCGGCCTGGTCGGCGTGGACTTCTCCGCGCTCATGGACGACGAGACGGTGCGAGGGCCGGCCGCCTCTTACCTGCTGCATCGGGTCCGCTCGGTGATTGACGGGCGACGCTTTGTGCTCGCGGCTGATGAGTTCTGGGCCTACCTACCAGATGACCGATTTGCCCGGGCATTTGAGGACTTCGCGCTGACACTGCGGAAGGGCAACGGCGCTCTCGTCGTTGCGACACAGCAGCCGCAGCAGGTTCTACGCCATCCGATTGGCGCCACGCTTGTCAGCAACATGCCGACCAAGGTGCTGTTCTTCAACAAGTCGGCCAGCCGCTCCGCCTATTGCGATGTCGGCGACGGCTCCGAAAGCCTGCATTGCACGCCGGGCGAATACCGCGCCGTTACCGAGGACATGGCCACCGGGCCACGCTCCATGCTGGTCAAGCGTGACGCCGGCTCCGTGATCTGCCGGGTGGAGCTGCCGGCGACCATGGCGCCGCACCTGGCGGTGTTGAGCGGCAAGGCGGGCACTGTGCGCCTGCTGCGCAAGATCCGGCGCGAGCTGGGCACCGACGAACCATCGGCGCTGTTGCCCGAGTTCCAACGCCGCCTGCCGGAAGCGGCAACATGAAGGAGACGCGAAGCGTGAAGCCGATCCTGCTTGCGGGGGCTAGCGCTCTCGCTCTTGCCATCGCCGTTCCTGGTACAGCCAGGGCGCAAATCCCGGTGACGGATGCGCTGGCCAATGCGCAGGCGACGATCACCAACACTCAGCTCTATCAGCAGGTCGCGCAGGCCGTGTTGACCGTGCGGCAGCTGGAGCAGCAGTACCAGCAGCTCCAGGCCACCTATAACGTCCTGGCCCATACGACGAATGTCTCGGCTTACGCCAACCGTCTCGGTGCCTTGGCCAACGGCTACGGTGCTAATCAGATCGGTGGGGTCATGACAGGCATGGGCAACCTGGCAGGCGCTGCGGAACAGGTCGCTAGTCTGCGCTTCTTCTCGTCTTCCGGCACCGACTTCACGGCGACCGAGCTCACACGCCGTGCACAGCGCCTGGGCAACATCCAGGCAGCGGCCTTGCAGGGGATGCGCCAATCCGAGCAGCGGATTGCCGGCCTCCGTGAGTTGATGGCGGAAGTGGACGGCCAGCCCGACATTCAGGCGTCTGCTGCCCTGAACAACCGGATCCAGTCCGAGCACGCTTTGCTGTCGGCGCAGCAGCAGCAGCTTGCGCAGTTACAGCTTATGGCTGCCGCGCAGCAGCAAGGCGACCTTCTGCGGGCTGAAGAGGCGCAGCGGCAGAGTGCCGAGCAATACCGCGATAGCCTGCAGCCCCTGGGAGACGAGTGATGCGCGGCGCGGTGCTCGTGCTCGCCCTAGTGGCCCTGGGCACCACACCCGCTCCCGCGCAGCGGTCGCGCGAGAACCGCGACGTGCCCTGGTTTCAAGCTCATCCGCAGATCCTGGATGAGACCTTGCGGCGCTGCCACCGTGACGCTCGCCTAGCTGCGACCTGGGAATGCCAGAACGCAGAGGCGGCTGGAGCTTCGCGCATGGGCAAGCCGCTCCCCAACACCCTGTCGCAAGGTGGACAATCCGGCCAGAGGCCACTCATAGACGAGAATGGGATCCTTGCAGAACCAGACTTTAATCCTCGCACTAATCGGTTCGGTTATGAGCAACTAAAGGCGGCTTGCGCCAACAGGACCAATAACCCGACCCATATGTTCCTACCCTACTGTGGCCAACTCGATTTATATCGGGAGGGTGGCTCGAGTGGCCGCTAATAATTTTTTCCAAAACATCTCTGATGTTTTCGACGCTAACTTGCTGCAAAGCGTCAACGGCGTCATTAACAACGGTCTTGCATGGGCACAGCCGCAAATTCGCGCTGCGACCGTGCTGTTCATTCTCATCACTGGCTGGCTCATTCTGACCGGCCGTATGGATAAGAACGTGTTAGCCAGCCGCGTGCTGCGAATCATGGCTGTTGGCGCCCTACTCGGATCACCAGGCCTATTCAACACCTACGTGCGCGATCTCTTTTTGAACGAGCTTCCGGCATCCATCGGCGGCGCGTTAACAGGTGGCCCGACCTATGCACCAGCCGCGCAGTTTGACGCTTTGTGGAACGCAACCCAACGCATCGCCGCCACCATGCTGGCGGAAGCCACTGGCTACACGCAGTTTGGCGAGCGCATCGTGATCCGGCTTCTGCTAGCCGTCTCTTTCGTGGCTCTCGTCATAATTTTCCTGATGTGGGTCATCGTCCGCGTCATCATGGGCATGGTGATTGCCCTTGGGCCATTCTTGATTGGCCTTTTCCTCTTCGACGCAACACGCCCCTATGTCGAACGATGGGTCGGCAAGCTGGTGTCGCTGACGCTCGTGCAGGTCTGCATTAGCGTCATGCTGCAGATGCTGATGGGCGGCTTTAACAACTACGTGCGCGTAGCGCAAACCAACCCCGGCGGCAGCCTCGATGAGAAGATTGGCGCCTTTCTGCAAGTCGGTGCCTGGTACTGGTGCGGCCTATTCCTGATCGCCAGCCTCTCCATCGTCGCATATTCCATCGGCGGCGGCCTTGCGACGTCCTTCGCGCCACTCACGCACTCGGCTGCCGGCATGCCTGGCTCCGCAGCCTCCGGTATCGCTAGAAGCGGCGTCGCCCTGCGTCGTGGCGCGGTTGGCGGCTACCACCGTTTGCGCGGCGGATCCGCTTCCAAGCAGCCGGCGGAGTAGGCACCCATCATGCATCCCCTATCCTTCTTCGAGGTCCTTCGATGAAGCCCGTGCTGCTACTTTCCTTGCTGGCCCAAGCCGCCTGTGCCGGTGCGTCCGAGCCGCCGGCCTGCCGTGGTGAGGTGTTCCAGCTCAATCCAACCCGTATGGTGTCACCGGTCGCACTAGGCACGGTGCCCGCAGCCACCCCTGTTGGGAGTATAGTGCGGTGAATGCCATCCTCCCGCCTGGCCAGGCGGGGCCAACCTCTGCATCGCCCGCCATCGGTCCCTCCGATGCGGAGATGGCCGCCGCCGTCGTGATCCCGCGCACCGAGCTGAATCGCCTCTATGCCGAGACGCAAGCCCGGCAGGCGCGTGAGGCACGACGAGCCAAACGCATCAGCACCGGCAAGACGGTCGCTATCGTCGGCTTGTTGGGTGTGGTTGGGATGCAAGCCCTCGCTGCCGTGCAGCTTTTTCCCCTGGTCCGCGTCGTGCCCGTAGTTGCCGTGCCGCAGCCGGACGGCAGCATGGCTACTGTGGTTCACGGTGATGCACTGCCGCCCGAGGTCCAGCAACGGGCCGTGCGCTCCACCCTGTTCCAGTATGTCCGCCTCCGTGAAGGCTGGTCCTCCGGCGAGGCGCAATATGCCTATGATGTGGTGAGCCGCTTGTCGGCGCCGCAGGTTCGCTCGGCCTTTCAGGAGTGGTTCAACCTCGAAAAGCCACCCGGCCCCCAGGCAGTGTGGGGCACCCGCGCAACCGTCAGCGTCGAACAGTTGAGCGGCGCCATCCTGCCCAACAACACGGCGCAAGCGGATGAAATCTATCAACTTCGGTTCCGTCGCACCGAACGCGCGCATGGGCGCCCGCCGGTCGCGTCCGTCTGGGTCGTAACCCTGCGCTACCGCACCGGCCAGAACATCGCCCTAACGGACGGGACCACAATCAACCCGCTTGGGGTGCTGGTGACGGAGTACCGTCCACCCGAGCGCGAAGGGCTGCCCACTTTTGGAGATGTCCGATGATCCGCTCGCGGACTGCCCTGCGGTCGATCCTTGCCGCGTCCGTCGCCTGGCCCTTGGGGTGGGGAACGCCGGCTGCGGCCGATGAAGCTCCCGTACCCGCCGGGCCAGATCCGCGGGTGCGCGTCATCGCCTATAACCCGCAGGAGGTGGTCAAACTCTACGCGGTTCCCGGCGCCACCCTGACGATCCAGCTTGCGCCCGGAGAGACCGTGGCGGGCCTACCGGTCTCAGACCAATCCTTGTTGGATGACCCAGAGCCCGCTGGCCCCTTGGCTATGGCGGGAGGACCAGGCCCCTCCGAGCGGGTGGGCGCGGGACGCGGTGCGACAGCCGACCGCAACCTGTTCACTGCGGTCCGCGGCAATTTCGTGATGATCAAAGCGCTGCGGGAGCTGAACCCCCAGCCGCTTTTCATCATCGGCCGCACAACCGATCCGGCAACAGGCCGCGAGACAATGCGAGCCTATACCTTCGAGCTGTCCACCCGCACGGGTCCGCTCACCGCGGCGGCGCCCAACACCTACTACCTCGTGCGCTTTACCTACCCAGACGATGAACGCGCCGCTGCCGCCGCGGCGGCTGCAGCCCGCCGCGAGGCTCATGCCGCCGCGGCAGCGACCCGCCGCAAAGAGTGGGAGGACCGCCAGGCGCGCGACCGTTTGCAGCTTGCCGGTACCAATCCGGCTACGCCAGGCTCAATCAACTGGAACTACGACGGCCAAGGCGACCGGGAGCTGGCTCCGGCCGAGGTGTGGGACGATGGGCAGAGCACCTTCCTGCGCTTCCCGGGCAATCGGCGCGTGCCAGCGATCTTTGCCATTCTGGCGGACGGTCGCGAGGCCGCAGTGAACTACACGGTCAACACGGTCGGCCTTGTCACCGTCCATCAAACCGGCCCGGCTCTCCGTCTGCGCGACGGCCGCCTAGTGCTGTGCGTCCTTAACCGGGCTTCCGATGCCACTGGCCGCAACGCCGGCACTGGCACAACAAGCCCCGACGTTGTGCGGGAGATTCGCCGGTGAGCGACGCACCCTCGGCCGGAGGCCCGAGCGTATCCAACGATCCCGTTTCTACGGTCGCGGGCGGCCGGCGCCTGATGACAGGACGCGAGAAGGTCATGCTTGGCGCGGTGGTCTTTGCGGCCTGCGGCGTGATGGCTATGTGGCCCTCGACCAAGCAGACCCCCGAGCGCGAACGGCAACAGCCCCTGACAGAGGCCGGGCGCTCGCTGCCTTATCGACCGATGCCAGAGGTGGTGCCACCCTCGACTCTACCCCTTGCCGTCACATCAACACCAGCCGCCATGCCGATGGCGATGCCGATGCCAAACGCCGGCAGCGTTGCGGCCTTCGGTGGTGGCCGGTCGCCCGTCAACCCCACCCCCATCATGAGCTATGAGGACCGGGCGGCGCCCCAGGCGGCGCAGACGGTTCAGTCCAGTGGAGCCGATACCGGCGGACCGCGAGGCCGCGTCGGCGCACCCACCGGCCGGCTGGGTGATGCCGAGTCCGACGATGCGCTGTCCTCCCGGCTGCGGCCCTCGCGGATGGCATCGGCTCGGGCGAGCGTAATGCGCAATCCCGAGCTCACGGTGCCCATGGGCACGCGCATTGCCTGCACGCCCGAGATGCCGATCGACAGCACGGTTGCGGGCTACTTCTCTTGCGTCACCCCCGTGGACGTGCGCGGCGCCACTGGAACCGTCGTGCTGATGGAGCGCGGCACCCGCATCGTGGGCGAGGTGCGCTCCGGCCTCGCGCGTGGCTCCCGCCGCCTGTTCGTGATCATGACCCACGCCCTCACGCCGGCCGGGGTCGAGATCGAGCTGAATAGCCCCGGCGCCGACGTGATGGGCCAAGCCGGGCTCGACGGCGAGATCGATAGCCACTTCTTCGAGCGGTTCCGCGGCGCCATGCTGCTGGCCTTCCTCGATACCGGCCTGCAAGCCGCGGCGACCGTTGCCAGCAACGCATTGCGCAGCGGCAACGGCGTGACCTTCAACCAATTCCAATCCGGTGGGCAGCGCGCCAGCAGCCAGGCCTTGGAATCCGATATCAATATCCCCTCGACGCTGCGGCGGAACCAGGCCGAGCCCATGACTGTGTTCGTGGCGCGCAACCTGGACTTTTCCGACGTGTACCGTCTGGTCAGCCGATGAGCGCCGGGGGCATGCAGCTCGCCCTTGGCCTGGCTGCCGCGCCCCCGGCTAGCCGCTCCAGAACGGCAGGGCAGGCGAAACGCCTGCCCGGTCCGGCCCCAGAGGATACCCCGACCATCCACGATCCGGCGCAACTGTCCTTTGCCTTTGCAAAGGAGACTGCCCAATGATGCACGCCTCGACGCAGTTGGAGTTTGCGCTAGCCCCGGTTGCTGGCGCCCTGTCCGACCCTCGCACCGAAGAATTGTGCATCAATCAGCCCCTCGAGTTCTGGCTTCGACAAGGAGGTCGCTTTGAGCGACACCCGGCTCCGGAGCTGGATTTCGAGATGCTGGAAGGCGTGGCGATCCTGGCCGGAGCGCTCCGGAACCAGAATGTCGGCGCCGAGCATCCGCTTTGTTCGACTGACCTACCTACCGGGCACCGCCTGCAGATCGTGCTGCCGCCGGCTGTGCCACCGGGCACCGTCTCCCTTACCTTCCGCCGGCCAAGCGACTCTGTGGTTGCTCTGTCCGATCTGGCGGGGCGCTATGACACCTCCCGCTGGAACCGTTGGGACCGGCGCCGCGAGCAGCAACTGGCCGACAGTGCCGACCTGCTGAGGCTGTTCGATACGGGCGACGCCGTGGCCTTCTTTCGCAGCCTGGTGCAGTCGCGCCGTAATGTGCTGTTCTGCGGCGCCACAGGCGGCGGCAAGACGACCCTGAGCAAGACGCTCATTTCCGAGATACCGCGGCATGAGCGCATCCTGACCATCGAGGACGCGCTGGAGCTGGTCGTGCCGCATGGCAACTCCGTTCGGCTGCTCTACTCCAAAGGCGGGCTCACCATGGGCGGCGTCACCGCCGATGCGCTGCTACAAGCCACCCTGCGGATGCGCCCCGACCGTGTGCTGCTGCAGGAGCTGCGCGACGACGCGGCCTGGGTCTATCTCAACGAGGTCATGACCGGGCACCCCGGCAGCCTGACGACCATCCACGGCGCCGATGCGCCGCAGGCTATGCGTAGGCTGTTCAACCTTGTCAAAGGAAGCCCTCAGGGCGCGGCCTATGAGGACGCCACCTTGGCCGCCATGATTGGCACAGCCGTGGATGCCATCGTCCCGCTGCGTAACGACGCGGGCGCCTACTCCATCCGCGAGGTTTGGTTCGCCGACGATGCCGCCCGCCGTGGCGAGGTTGCCGCCGATCTGCTGCGCATTGCCTGACAGGAAGGGACCGCCATGGGTGACCGCCACCGCCTGCTGTCGCCTGGCCGTCTGGTAGCCGTCGGGGTGCTCCTGGCCCTCGTGGCGCTGCTTTGGACGGCTGCGGCCTCCGCCGTGTTTCTGTGGGGCACTGGCCTGGTGCGGTACTTTCCGCTCGAGGGGGTGGTGTGGATTGGCCAGTGGTGGAGCTACCTGCTCTTTGCCCCGCCCAATCCCATTGTCAGTCGATGGCTGATGTTCGGCGCCGGGGCGCCGACCGCCTTCCTCGGCCTGATCATCTACCGCCTAGTGCAGTTCCGAGGGACGCGCATCACCCGTCCCGGCATGGTCGTGCGTGGCAGCACGGATAACCATGGACACGCTGAGTGGATGAGCATGACTGAGGCTCGTAACCGTTTCCCCGGCCCGCATCCCAGCTTCGGCGGCGTCGTCGTAGGCGAAGCCTACCGGGTGGATAGGGATAAGACGGCCCAAATCGCCTTTGACCCGGAGCGGCAGGAAACCTGGGGGCAGGGGGGCAAGGCTGCGCTGCTGATTGATCCCTGCCGGGTTGGCCCGACGCATAGCCTGGTTTTCGCCGGCTCTGGCGGCTTCAAGACGGTTTCGGCCGCCTCAACCTTGGTGCACTGGACCGGCTCGGCTGTCGTGCTTGATCCCTCACGGGAGCTGGGGCCGATGCTCACCCAGGCGCGGGAAGGCATAGGACAGAAAGTTGTATCCCTTGAACCGGGAACTCCGGGCGGAATCAACGTCCTCGACTGGATCGACATTCGCCACCCTCTGGCAGAGACCAATGTCCACGCGGTCGTCGGCTGGATCTTCGGAGAAACAGATGGAGGCAGCAGCGACGCCGACAAGTTCTTCCGCAACTGGGGCAAGCAGCTCGTCGCCTGCCTGCTCGCGCACTTGCTGTGGGACGAGAAGATACCTGCGAAACTCAAGACACTCCGCACCCTGCGCTCTGGCATCGTGACTCCAGAAAACGAGATGCGGGATGTGCTTGAGGGAATACACAAAAACTCGGCTAGTCCCATGGCGCGCGATATCGCCGGCACAGTCAAGAACATCGTCCCTGAGACATTCTCCGGCATCTATGGCAACGCCACGGGTGACACGGCTTGGCTGTCCGTTGCCGCCTATGCCGATCTTGTCTCCGGCAGTGCAATGGACAAGGCTCCGTCCTTCGGCACAAGCGAGCTGGCCGGGGGTGAGCTCACGGTGTTCCTGCAGATCCCGCTCAAGGTGCTTCGGGATACTCCTGCGGTCGCGCGGGTGCTCGTGGGCGCGCTACTCAACGCTCTCTACGAGGCGGACGGTAGGGTAAGTGGGCGAGTGCTGTTCATGCTGGACGAGGTGCGGCGGCTGGGGCCGATGAAGATTCTGGAAGTCGCCCGCGACGCCGGCAGGAAGTACGGGATTACTCTGCAACTGCTCTATCAAGCTGAGGACCAGCTTGTGGAGCAATGGGGCCGCCAAGGCCGGAACGCATGGTTCGACAGCGTGAGCTGGCGCATGTACGCGGCCGTGCAGAACACCGAAACGGCGAAGTCTGTATCGGACGCCGCTGGCGGCCATTCGGTTTTTGCGGAAAGCGATGGCACCAGCAGCGGCAGCCAAGGCAAACCATTGGAGGCCGGTTCACGCTCGAAAGGCACAAGCATGAACCGCCACGAGATGGCTCGCGCGCTGATCCGGCCGGATGAGCTGATGCAGGATGTGCGTGGCGATGAAGCCTTTGTCTTTGCCCGTGGCTCGAAACCCCTACGCTGCGGCCGTGCGATCTACTTCCGCCGTCCCGAGCTGCGGGATGCGATCGAGGCCAGTCGCTTTCACAAACAGGCAGCGGAATAGGAGAACTGCATGTCGGGTACAGAGGGGCCTACCCAAACGGACGACCCTACAGTGCTTCGAAAGGTTATCCCGACCGCGCCGAGCCCCAGCGCGCAACAGTCGGCGCAAAGGAGCAGTACAGCGGCGACGGACTACTGGCAGACCGTGGCTGCCGCCGGCCGGCAAGCCAGGGCCGACGCGAAGCCGCAGGCTCAGGGCGAGAAGCCTGCACGTCAGCGCGGACTGCGCTCTTGAGAACCCGCTCCAGGACTCCACAAGGCCGGGTCGTTACCCTCGCTGCGGCCGCTGCCGTGGTGGTCGTAGAACACGACCTGAGCAATATCGTTCAACGATGAAAATGCCTCCTCGAAGGCGGTATGGTCGAAGCCCGGCCCGCCATGCAGCATAAGCAGCATGAGGAGTGTCGGCTTTTCCTGCATACGGTTGCCGTCCGGCACGAGGCTAACGTTTGCAACATCCACGAAGAGTCTGAAGTCATTTGCCCGGACGAGCATGATGGATTGTTCGGCCAGTCGTGAACAACCTGAATCAGGTTCCATAGACACCCAGCAAGCGCGCCTGCAGAACTGCTTTCCGCCCGTTCAGGTAAAAGCTCCTGGCTGTAGAACCCATCTTATTCAATTGCCCTGCTTTCTGTCGGTCTAAATCGTCTTTTCAGATTGTGAAACAGTAGGGCAGGGGGCAGGATCCCATCCCATGAGCCCTTTCGCCGGAATGCGGTTCGTCGCCTGCTGCCGTGTCTCCCCCGACAAGCGGGGCCGCTCCAGCCTTGATTTTGACGCGAAACCCGAGGTTGTCGCCCGGCACGTGGCAGGGCAGGGGGGTGCCGGCGCCACCGCCTTCGACAAGGTCGAGAACGGCCGGCGCGGGGACCTGCCTAGCTCGCCCTCACCGTGGCCGGATGCCGTCCCCAGCGGTGCATGGTGGTCATTGCCAAGCTCGACCGCCTAGCCCGCGATGCCCGGTCAGCGGTCGCAACGCGGCGCGCCGCAGCCGTGCTGCCCTACCTCACTGCGGCACGGGGCGCCGGCGCCACGACGCTGCAGCACCCCGCCGACACCCTCACTGCCGGCGGCATGGGCATGCCGCGTGACGGCGTGGTCGGGCGGCCAAGACAGGTCCGGCGCGTGCTCGATCGAGCCGCAACGGCGTCCGTGGATGCCGTCATGACCGGCCGGCAGGACCAGGCACAGTCAGCAGGACAAAGCTGATGACCGAACGGATTGCCAAGCTTCGGGCCTTCTATGCCCGCCTCGTGACCCGGAACGGCGGCGCCCGCGATCCCCGCATTGAGGCGGCCTTCGCCACCGTGCCGCGCGAGGCTTTCGTCGGACCAGCGCCGTGGTTCGTCTATGCCGGCTCAGCCAAATCCCTGGGGCCGGCCTATGTCGAGACTCCCGATGACGACCCGGCTTTCCTCTATGCCGACGTCCTCATCGCGCTCGATCCCTCACGTGGCATTAACAACGGCGAGCCCAGCCTGCATGCCCGCTGCCTCGACGCGCTCGCACTCCGCCCTGGCGAGACCGTCCTCCATGTTGGTGCCGGCACAGGCTACTACACCGCCCTCCTTGCGTGCCTGATTGCCCCGGGCGGGATCGTGCATGCTTACGAAGTCGACCCTGGCCTTGCCGCCCGTGCGGAGGCGAATCTCGCCGGGATCGAAGGCATCATCCTCCATGCCCGATCCGGCATCGGCGAGGGCCTGCCCGCAGCCGACGCGATCTACGTCAACGCCGGCTTGGCCGCACCAAGTTGGACCTGGCTTGACGCCTTACGGCCAGGCGGGCGGCTGCTCTTTCCGTTGCAGCCGGAGCACGGGCTCGGCGGCATGCTGCTCATCACCAAGCCTGCCGCCGGCGGCACCGCCTGGCCTGCGCATTTCGTCAGCCGCGCGACTTTCATCCCCTGCGATGCGCAATTGGCAACTGATGACGAGGCGCTCGCAACGGCCTTTGCCGATGGGGGTTGGCAGCAGGTGCGGTCCTTCCGCCTGGATGACAAACAGAACGGCAAAACCTGGTACCGCGGGAACGGCTGGTCCCTCTCACTTGCTGCGCCAGGGCAAGCTTAAACCTGGTCCCGAGAAGAGAAATTGCTGCTGTCAGCCGGTGCAGCCGCTCGGGACAGGCTCTGACGCAGCACCAAGAGTCCGCTTCAGATTGATGATCGAACGTCCGAGTTGGGCGGAAAGCGGCGGTAGAAGGCTCTCGCCTAAAGGTCTGCTCCACCTCCGTGAGCGGACATTAGACGCAGCCCGCCCGAGCTCGCATTTCACGGCGTGATCTGCCCGGAAGCGGCCTGTCCGCTTCAGGAGCGCCAGCGCGCCAAAGCGGACGCTGCCCTTCCGGCCGATACCAACTCTGTTGCGAATTCAACCAACACTGGCTCTCTGCGCCGAGCACTTGATGGTTGTGCCGTAGCATCGCCCTGTCGCAGCATCGCCGGACTGCCGCTCGCAAGTGGCGGTGGAAATGGGAGGAGATGCCATGCCCAACGCGCACGCGGTCCTGGCTGCGGTCGTGGTCGGGGCGGGGCAGGCAGGCCTCGCCGTCAGCTATTTTCTCTCCCGCGCAGGCGTACGGCATCTTGTCCTTGAGCGGGGGCGCATCGGCGAGAGCTGGCTGGCCCAGCGCTGGGACTCGTTCCGGCTGAACACGATCAACGCCCAGAGCGTCATGCCGGACCGTCGCTACGAGGGCCCGGAGGGGGAAGGCTTCATGACGCACCAGCAGTGGGCCGAGTTGCTGGAGCGGTTTGCCGAGCGCAACCGCCTTCCCATTGGCCTGGGAACGCCGGTCACGGAACTCACTGCCGCCGAGGAATTGCCGGGAACATTTCGTGTGCGCACCTCGCACGAGGTGATTTTTACTCGGAACGTGGTGATCGCAAGCGGCGCCCATACCCGGCCGCGCCTGCCTGTCTCGGCACGCGCCATCCCGTCTGACCTGGTGCAGATCCACTCGGCCGATTATCGGAATCCAGCCGCGCTGCCACCGGGTTCGGCCTTGGTCATCGGCGCTGGCCAGTCCGGCTGCCAAATTGCCGAGGAACTGCTCGGCGCCGGGCGGACTGTCTATCTTTCAACCTGCCGCGTAGGGCGTTCGCCGCGTCGCTATCGCGGGCGCGACTTGATTGTCTGGAGCCACGAGAGCGGCCTTGCGGATGTACGTCCTGAGGACCTTGCCGACCGCTCGGTGTTGACCCGCGGGGAGCCACAGATTGCGCCCGGCCACACCATCAGTCTGCAGTCGCTGAGCGCGCGCGGTGTTGTGCTCCTCGGCCGCTTTGCAACAGCGGAAGGCGGGCGCCTGCGCTTCGCCAACGATCTAGCGGAGAATATCCGCTTCGCCGATCATGCGTCCGAGGAGATCAAACGCCGGATCGATGCTTACATTGAGCACAACGGCCTAACGGCTCCACCAGCCGAACCCGATCCGGCCGAGGTCGTCGCCCCGCGCCTGCCCGACCCACCGATCCTGTCACTTGAACCGAGCGCATGCGGCATTTCGACAGTGGTCTGGTGCACTGGCCTTGACGGCGACTTTGGTTGGGTGCGCCTGCCGGGAGTGCTCGATGCACAGGGCAGACCGGCGCACGAGCACGGCGTCGCATCCTGCCCTGGGGTGTATTTCACCGGCCTTCCATGGCTTTCCGCGCGTAGGTCAGGCCTCGTTACCGGGGTCGAGCACGATGCGCCGCGTATCGCCGAGCTAGTTGCTGCACGGTGTAGATGATGCCCTATTCCGCGGAGCCCCAATGCCTCAAACCACCACTCGCGCAGGTCAAGCATAAGAGCCGATGGCCTCAGGTGCGCTTTGTCCGCTTACGGGAGTGTAGGCAACAGTGCCGATCGTCCGGCATGGGCGCAGAGCCGCCGATCTCGGACGCTGGCCAAAAGTGTCTGCTCCTGCACCAGCACCGGACATACCGGCTCCGGGCACGACGGTCGCCTTCGGGTCGATAGCCACCGTTGCGGTACTGTTCTGAAAAAGGATCTGACTGACTGTCTGGGAAGTCGTCACTGTCAAAAGGCTTGGGATGAAGGCGAGCGTAGTAGCACCAAATCTGGTGCTACCGGCGGGTTTGCAGACAGTCACTGAGACACGCTGGTTCTACATTCTACGGCCCGAGACGCGTTGTGGCCTTGCAGTTTGTTCCTCAACCGAAGCACGAGACACCATGGCTTTGCTGGCTTGCTCTGCTTGCCAACGGGTCAGTGCATCCCGGATCGCGGCGGCGACGGGTCGATGCCCCTGCCGCCGCGCCAGATCATTCCAATCGCTGCCCCGGTCGCCAATAGCGAACGACGGCAGGGCGGCGATGCCGCCCACGGTCGCCGCCGCGGCCTCGGCCTTCTCCTTCCCGATATTCGGCAGGGGAACCGGGCGCATCGGCAGCTGGTGGTCATTGTCGCCGGCGATGATGATGGGCCGCGACGGGTCGGCTACACGATAGGCTTTCGCCACGGCCTCCAGATTTCCGGCATTGAAGGCCACGGCCACCGAAAGCCCGGTTGCCTCGTGCAGTGTTGCTCCCGTGGCGTAGCCCTCGGCCACCAATAGTGGCGCCCCCCGCTTCGGCTGGCCGCCGATCAGCGCGTGCCCGCCCTCAGTCCTGGCACCTTTCAGGAACAGCTTGGACCCGTTCACGTCCACCCGCTGCACGCCCCATAGGCACCCGTCCGCGCCCCGCACCGGCACCAGCAGCCGGCCGCGACGATCCTGCCGCAGCCCGTGTGCCCGCACACCCTTGGCGGCAAGATAGGGGTGGTGATCCTTGGCTGGCGCCGCCGCGGCCCATAGCCGATGCGCCATCCGAGCCGCCCGTGCCTGGATGTCCTGGCGCTCCCGTGCCCGCTCGGCGGATCGCGCCGCGGCCTCGGCCGCGAAGGCCGCGCGTTCGGCCGGGTCGAGCCCGCGCACTGGCCGGTCGGCTTTCCAGCGGATCTCCGTGCCGGTTTTGTAATTGCGAATGTAGCCTGCCGGCCAGCCGTCGAGATGCCCCACATAGCTCCCCGACTTCTGCCCCTTGCGGTCGCCTTCGACGGGAGCTCGGCGCAGCTTGCCGTCCATCTCCACCGGCCCGGTCACGCGCAGCCCGGCACGGTGCAACGCAATGGCGAAGTCGGCCGCGGCGTCTGCCTCGCTCATGCGCGGCCGCGAAGGCGCGCGAAGGGCGTGACCCGGTGTCGAAAGGCGCTCCGGTATACGTGTCCCGCCTTGCGCCTTGCTGCCTCCCTCGACGGCCTGGGCGGGCTTCCCGACCCTACGCTGCTCCATGCCAGCCAGCACCGCCCCACGTTCTTCCAGCGCCACGGCCAGGCGATCCGCGACGGCGCTTACCGCCGCCTCCTCGCGCCTGCGCTGCACCGCCCGGCGCACGCTTGGCCGCGGCGCATCATCATTTCCTGCCGCCGTACGGCGCCAGTAAGCCGCTGCACTCTCCGGCTGTGTCTGCCCAGCCTGCTTCGGGCGGGGCATCCGCTGCCGCTCGGTGGCCGCCTGGCTGCGCGCCTGGTTATCCCGTGCGCGGTCGCGCACCGCCCCCGCCTCGCCCTCAACCGGTCGCCGCTCCTCGTGCTCCACGTCCTGCAGAACAGTCTTGCCCGGACCCCGAAGCCGGCCGGCCAGCTTGCGCACCGCCTG
Source organism: Belnapia sp. (assembly GCF_059504005.1). NCBI lineage: Bacteria > Pseudomonadati > Pseudomonadota > Alphaproteobacteria > Acetobacterales > Roseomonadaceae > Belnapia > Belnapia sp. Next base: position 34,625 of record NZ_JCACHU010000032.1, read on the forward strand.
CCAGCGGGCGTCGAGCGCCTGGCGCAGTCGCTCCATTGCCTGGCCAATCATGCGGGCGTCGCGGCGCTCGCGGAGCTGCGCACCAAGCGTTGTCCGCGGCTCGCCTGCCGCTTCGCGCGCTTCGGTGCGGCGGAACCCGGCCTGCATGGCGCGTGCCGTGCCGCGGCCGATCTCGTGGGCGCGCTCCATGAAATCGAGCGCCGACGCCTTTGCCGGCTGCCGCGCCAGATTCCGCGCCACGTTCTCCCACACATCGGCCACGCCCACCGGACGGGCATCACCCAGGGCGCGGCGGGTCATCACCTCGCGCCGCTCGGCCCCATCCGAGGTGATGAGCCAGGCGGCATCCCGGTGCCGGCTCTCGGCTGTGTAGCCTTTGAACCCCTGCACCCCGGCCGATCCCGACGGCATGGCGTTGATGTGCTCGCTGCTGGTGAGGCCCTGGGCGGCATCGATGGTCAGCACGTCGCCCGGCGCCAGGCGCGTACGGCCGTTCTTTTTGTCGGCCAAGCTCTCCCAGGATACCGCCCCGTTGCGTCCGGCCGCCGTCCGCAGCACGATCCCCTCCGCGTTCACGGCGCGCACCTCAAGGACGCTGCCATTGTTGCCGATGTTGCCTCGGCCACCGTCGAGGAAACGGGCGTTGAGGCGGTCGAACAGCCGCACCCGATCGCCCGGCGCCAGGGTGAGGTTATAGGCAGCGCCGGCTTGGTCGGTCGCCTGGATACTGACCAAGTCCGGCCCAAGCTCGCCCATCGCACGGCGTTCCTCGCGCAACGCAAGCGCCACGGCCCGGGCGTCGGCGTTCGTCGGCGCGGTGATGCTGATGGAGAACCCAGCATTGCCAGCGTTCGCCTCGCGCCTTTGCCGCCACAGCTCGGCCACCCGGCGTACGGCGTCGTTGTATCCCCCTGGCACCGCCTCGGCCGTGCCGTCCTGGCGCTTCATGGCCAACGCCTCGGCGGCCTTGCCCTCGCGGAACAGCCCGGCGATCTCGCGCTCGCGCTCGGTGCGCTGCCGCCGCGTGGTGAGGATTTCCGGTACAGCCTCAGCACCAAGGGCGCGGCGCATGAGGTTGACCACTGGCCCGGCCTCGATGCCTTGGCACTGCCTGTCATCGCCAGTGGCAACGATGCGGAAGCCATGTGCCGCGCGGAGCCGGAGCAGCTCCAGCATCTGCCGAGCGCCCACCTGTCCCAGCTCGTCCACCACCACGACCGTCCGCGGCCCAACCGAGATGCGACCGGCGGCAACGCCGTGCAGGAAGCCGGTCAGCGCGGCGACGCTGCCGATGCCAGCCTCCTTCAGCGGCTCGGCTTGGCGCCAGGCGATGGCCACACCCACTATGGTGTCGCCCTGAGCCGTCCAAGCATCCACCAGCGGGCGCAGCAAGGTGGTCTTGCCCGACCCGGCTACGCCCACTGCCACGCCCACAGCGCCGCCCGTGCCAAGGCGTTCCAGGGCAGCGCGCTGCGCCTTCCCGTGGGCGTCAGTAAAGTCCAAGCCACTCCGCTCCACCGCAGCGGCCAGGGCGGCGGGAGAGAGGGCTCGGCTGCGATCAGCCGCGGCGGCCTTGGCCAGCGCCACGGCCTCGGCCTCCTGGGCGACGTGCAGCGCCGTCGTCACCCGCACCTCGTCGCGCCCGGCCTCGCGCGCCCAAATCAGCCCGGTGAGCTGGCCATCCTGGCGCACTCCGCGCTCGCGCAGGGCCTTGGTCACCGCGTCCACGTCCGCCCGCCCGCGCTCTGCCCCGTGCATCATGCCAGCGGCGATCAAGGCGCGGGCGGCCGCCGCGCGCAGGTCTGCGCCATTCAGCACGGAGGCGCGGGAGAACTCGGTGTCGAGGAATGGCAACGCCATCTCGTAGGCGGCCTCGAGGCGGGCAGCCCGGCTCTGCTGCCGTGGCCCCTCGGCGCCATGGCTGCGTGGCGCCACGACGCCACGGTGTTCCCAACCCATGGCGGCGGCCTGGCCGCGCCAGGCAGCAAAGTCGCTGAGGTCATCCTCCTTGTTCTTGCGGACCGCCTTTGTCCCGCCCTTGAGGAAGTCTACCTGCATGTCGGGCGACATGGCATCCCAGTCGAGGCCGCGTTTCGCCGCCTCCTGCCGTGCTGCCTCGGTACCGTCGCGGGTACGCTTGCTGAACGCCTCGCACACCTCCTCCGAGATGGCCGGCAGCCGAGCCATGCCGGTTCGTTCCTCCAGCGCCACCGCCACCCCGACGCGGCGCAGGTTTGCGGCGACCTGCGCTTGGTAGAAGGCCCCATACTCGTGGATGCGCGTGCGGGTCGGGCTGAGGTCCAAGGCGCCAAGGTGCCCGCTATCGGTCAGGACCAGGTTGGGCACCGCGCAATGGGTGTGGAGCTGCGGGTCGCCGGCGCCGGAGGGATCACGGCTGGGTCGCAGCGTGTGTAACTCGGTCGTCACCTCCCCCGTCACGGGGTCGGGCCGCTTGACTTCGGCGGTTGCCCGCGCCGTGAAATGCTCAAAGCCTATCCACGCGATATGCCCGGCCTCGGTGCCACCCATGCCGCCCCTGCCGCGACGGACCTGGCCGATGTCCCAGGCGACGTAGCGTAGGGCGGCGTCAACCGCGTCGCGGTGTGCCTGGAGGATGGTCGCCCGTTCGGCCTCGGTTGGCGCGAAGGCCCAAGCCAGGCTGACGCTCTTGGGCGCGGAGAAGCACAAGTCGATGTAGCTGACGCTGCGCGTGGTCGCGGCGTCGTTCGTCGTCAGCGCGCTGCCATCCGAACGCTGGCCCGCCAGAAGCTGGCTGACCTGCTCCACGGTCGGCGTTCCATGCGGGTCGATCCCCAGCGCCGCGGCCAGGCCGGGGTGCATGTCCCGCCGCGGCTGCGGCCGGGTACCCTGGCGCGGCGCCTCCGGTCCTGCCTCGCCGTCCGGTCCCTGTCCTGCTCCCAGCTCGGCCACCCGGTTCCGGGTGTAGTAGTCCCCCATCGCCACAGCTTCGGGCGATAGCGTTTCTTCCATCAGGTGATCGGCCATCGCCCGCGCACCGCCGGGGCTGACGGAGGCCGCGCCTTTGCGAAAGGTGAGCACCGGCCGGGTCTGCTATTGCCGCGTCGCCGACCCTGGCCGCCGGCCGGCGCGGTCCTCATCCTCATCCTCGTCTTCGGCTTCGTCCTCCTTGCTACCGCTGGCCGCAGCCTCAATGCGGTGCAGGATGTCATTCTGCTCGTCCAGGCGTTCCACGATCTGCGTTAGCAACGCAGGCAACGGGCTCTCGCCGGCTTCCTCGGTCGCCGCCTCCAAGATGGCACGTAGCATTTCGGTGTGGGTGCCCTGGGTCTCGACCATCATCCGCAGCCCTTGGGTCAGCGTCTCAACGGTATTCCGCAGGCGAGCCAGCTCCTCGACAACAGCGTCTGACATGGCGGCATCCTCGGCTTCGGGAATCAGGCGCCAGCTAACCATGCCCAGAGAGAACAAAGCCAGCACCTTCTAGGGTGCATTGGTCTGTTTAAGACTGCCCTACTATCAGTGGAACTAACGCCATGCTTACATTCCAACGCAAATTACACCAAGCTAACGCTCGCAACGCGGCCTTTTAGCTGCTAATTTTCGACTAGCTTGGCGGAAAGGGAGCGAGATGGCAGGGGATGCGGAGTTCGCAGCCAAGCTCGCCAGCCTCGTCCCAGCAGGCCGGATCCGAGACACATCGGCCGTTCGCCAGAGGATCCGAGCCACTTTCGACAGCATCAGTTCTGCCCGGGACATCGGTGTAACCTGGCAGCAGATTGCTGACCTGATGGTAGCCGATGGCGTGCTGACAGCCGATGGTACCTCACCGACTGCCAATGAATTGCGGGCCCTTTACCACCTCGAGAAGTACGCCCGCGGGGGTAAACGGAAGCGGCGCCCCTCAATTTCCATCCGGCGAGCGCAGAAGGCCGAGACTGCACCTCAGGTGTCTCCCGCCCAAACGGCACCCTCGCCAGCCGGATCCATCCCTCCATCCCCTTCAGCGCAGCCCCTGCCGGTGCTGGAGGAGGAACCGCCTCCCACACAGCCTGCCGAACCGATGTTCCGACCTGCCAAAATCCGTAAGTAGAGGAACCAGATCTGTGAAGAGCGCCAAGGTTATTCCGGCATTCCGCACGGCTCCCGCCATGGAGGCGGAGGACGAGAGCCCAATCGCTCTGCCCCCAGGAACGCAAGCAGCAGCGGCTCTAACTCCTAGTGTTTCAGAAATTGACCTTTCGGGGCAGCCGAAAGCCATCCTCCTGATCGGTGCAGGACGGACGGGCAAGACGACCTTGGCGCGTTGGATGGCGGAAACAGCGATCGCCGCAGACCGAGCTCCGATCCTAGCCGCAGCCGATCCGCTGAACCGCTCCCTTGCCAAGTATTTTGATGGGGTGGCGCAGCCGGCGACGGCCGAACCAGCGGCGACAGCGGCATGGTTGGAAAAGCTCCTTTCGCATCTCATGGCCGAGCCGACATCGGCAATCATGGATCTTGGTGGTGGTGATACAAGTCTGACGGCAGTTCTGCGCGGGGTGCCGGATCTGGCCGAGACGATGGAGGCGGCCGGCATTCCGGTCGTAGCGCTCTATTTGTGCGGCTCGCGGATCGACGACTTGGCAGCCGTTGCAAATATGGAAGCTGCAGGGTTCAAGCCGAAGGCGCGCGCTATCGTCCTAAACGAGAGCCTCGGCGAGCAGGCTCTGACCCGGGAGGAGGCATTCGCAGCGGTGTTGAGGCATTCAGCCTATCGAAAAGCGGTTGATGGTGGTTGTGTCCCGCTTTGGATGCCGCGCATTCATGGTGGTGCCGCAGCCGAGGTCGAGAACAAGCGCATTTCGTTTGCAATGGCACGAGACGGCCAGCAGCCGGAAGGTCGCACGGTGGCACCGCTTGGGCCATTTAATCGGAGCCGCATCCGTACCTGGTTGAATACGATGGAGCGGGAATTTGCACCGGTACGGAACTGGATGCCATGAGCGCATCCCGGGCCGCGGAGAAACTCGATGCGGCACGGGACGATTTGCACCGAGCGATTGCCCTCGGCGGGCTGCAGCGAGATCCGCTTCGGCATCCACTACAGGCGCTGGCTTCCGTGCTCGATGCACTCGAGGAAGCAGCAAATGCAGTGCGGGAGCCGGTGTCACCGGCGGCTGAAGCGGAGATCATCCGTCGCCTTGAGAACGCCGCATCACGTGGCGCTGCGCAGCACGCGGCAGCGCTGGCCAGGACGCACAATCTGCGTACGATGCTGATCGCATCTGCCGTTTTAGTTAGTGCAGTCGCTCTATCGATTGTGGGCGGCTACTGGTGGGGCGTAACACGTCCCGTGCAGACAAATCTTGGCATGTTGCCGCGCGAAGTTGCTTTGGTGCTGTCGTCCAACGACATGAGCAAGGCGCTCGCAGAGTGCAAGCCGCTGCCACAAAACAGCGGGCGACGGGCGTGTGCAGTAAACCTTTGGCTGGAGCCGTAGGTGGTTACGAAGGTGATAGGGTAACACAGTCCGGCTGAATCGATTTGGAAAGAACGCTCTCAAGCGGCACCTTGGTACCCGGGATAGGTAACGGGCCCGGGCATCATCAACCCAGCTTGGCCCAGCCGCTTCGTTCCGGACAGAGGCCGCCAACTTGGCAATGTCGTCCTAACCGTTTGAAAAGAAGAAGAATTGTAGATGTTGAATAACATTTCTTATGGAAAGAAATAGCCTTTGCGAACCGCTCGACCGCTTCAGGCAACCTTACTTTTTAGCGCAGTTCGACTTGGGTGTGGGGTGGCCACGGCAGACTGCACGCCGAGC